>JAAVFS010000056.1 GCA_014800605.1 Bacteroidales bacterium
AATATCTATCCCCTCATTCCGATTTTTTATTATTTTTGTTGTAGACCATATTAATACAACAATTGATAGCATGAAATATATAGGAGCTCACGTTTCAGTCGAGGGAGGAGTGGCCAATGCACCCCTCAACGCTCAAAAGATAGGCGCAAAGGCCTTTGCACTGTTCACCCGCAACCCCAATCGCTGGGCGTCAAAGCCTCTCAGTGCCAAGGAAATTGATGCTTTTAAGAAAAACTGTTCCGACTGCGGTTACGCACCCGAATTCATATTGCCACATGACAGCTATCTGATCAATCTCGGCGCTCCCGATCCTGACAAACTCGTGATGTCACGAAGCGCGTTTCTCGATGAGATGCAACGATGCGAGCAGCTGGGGCTCAGCATGCTCAATTTCCATCCCGGCTCTCACCTTAATCAGATGCCTATTGATGAGTGCCTTGCACGCATAGCAGAGTCAATAAATATAACTCTCGACAAGACTTCTGGCGTCAAGGCTGTCATAGAGAGCACAGCAGGGCAGGGGAGCAATCTCGGCCACACGTTCGAGCAGATCGCAGCCATAATTGATAAGGTTGAGGATAAGTCGCGCGTCGGTGTCTGCATCGACACATGCCACACGTTTGCAGCCGGTTACGACCTTGCTACAGCCGATGGCTATCGTGACGCCTGGAAGAGCTTCGGCGACATAATCGGATTCGAGTATCTCAGCGGTATGCATATCAACGACTCCAAGAAGGGACTCGGTAGCCGTGTCGACCGCCACGAACTCATCGGTAAAGGCGCTTTAGGGCTGGACTTCTTCCGTTACCTCATGGCAGATAGCCGCATGGACAATATCCCCCTCATCCTTGAGACCCCCGATCCATCAATCTGGGCCGAAGAGATCGAGCTCCTCTACAGCTTTACCGATAAATAAAGTCATCCCTTATCAGCTATTCTGTGATCTTTTGAGAGTGCAACATTGGCATCTTATATTGCTGATTGAGAAGGAATATCGACAGTCATGATGTTGAGTATTATGCTGAAGGTTGCGTATTACCTCCAACTATCTAAATAAAATCACTCACTCTTCATTGGGAGTCAGTGCAATAGCCTATATCCATAGTCGCATCATTGCCGAGGCAAAAAATCTTCGTGACATTACGGATATGAACGTCAGCCAGATAGCTGCCACATTGGGATTTGACACTTTTAATTATTTTATCCGCCTATTCAAGAAACACACAGGGCTCACTCCAAACATCTATCGGAATAGAGCGCATTGAAGGCTCTGTTGAGACGGGGGATGGCGTCCGCAAAATGGTTGCCCGGCACGCTCTCAAATTCGACCTTCACACCGGCCTCCTTAAGTAGTGCCAGAATAGTATCCGTGTTAATTCCTACGGTGCTGAATGCCTTGACTTTAGCTTCCTGATTGCCAAGCAGAAAGAATCCCATGCCCGATTTGTGTGGTATCGGAGTCGTCTTAATCCATTCAAGAAAGCCTTCATACCAGAATGAGCCCGAAAGCGCGGCTATGCTCTTGAAAGTATCGCACACCATCCACTGCCAGAGCGCGAAGAGTCCCGACATTGACACACCCACAAGATTCCTCTCCACATCGCTATCCATCTGAAGCGCAGTCTCGATTTTGGGGATGACCTTAGCCTGCAGAAGTCGGAGAAACTCAGGTGCTTCACCCTTGAAGTCGGGATCACCCTTCGGTACTCCCGGAGCGGGCCATGGGCTGAATACATTCTGCCAGTCCATACCGGTGATAGCCACGATGGTGACGCCACACTTCTTGGCAGCCGGCTCAATCCAGTCGCCCAGGATGTCGAGGGGATAGAGTATGTAGGTAATCTTGTTTTTGCTGACCTGCGAGCTGCATAGGCAGCTCAAGCATTCAATATTGATATTCTGTGTCATAATATTTCATCATATCCGGCATATCACGGAAGCCGAGCTCCTTGTAGACCGACTTCCCGTCCGCCGTTGATTCAAGATATATTTTGTCGCAGCCTCGCTTTTTCGCTTCATCGATAAGATAAGTCACAATCCTATGGGCTATCCCATGCTTACGAAACGCTCGGCGAACATATATGTTCATCAGATAGGCGCATCTGCCAGATGGGTTGTCGGGTGAGGGCAATTCTTCAGTCAGGCATATCCCGCCGCATCCGCAGTCGGTCCCGTCACAATCGGCTATAATGGCAATGTGGGTGCCGTCAGCAATGTGGCGGATGTAATATCGGCGGTTAGTTTCAAGGAGATTGGTATCAGCCTCCGCGCTAAATACGTCTCTTATCACCTCCGCTCGCCACTCCATAAGACGATCAATATCTACTATTCCCTTAATCTCTATCATCGCTTTTACGCTTTATAAATGAACCGGTTAAGCTCTCTGGATTTCCGGCTACCTCAGATGGCGTTCCTGCTGCGACCACTGTTCCTCCCGCATCTCCGCCCCCCGGCCCCATATCAATGATGTAATCAGCGTTGCGGATCACATCAAGGTCATGCTCAATCACGACGACCGTCGCACCGAGATCAAGGAGACGCTGAAATACATCTATGAGTTTTATGACATCGAGCGGATGAAGTCCAATCGTGGGCTCGTCGAAGACAAACAACGTGTCGTTTTGCTCGCGTCCCATCTCTGTCGCAAGTTTCAGACGCTGAGCCTCTCCGCCCGACAGACTCGGTGTCGCCTCACCAAGCGTGAGGTATCCCAAGCCAAGATTATCCAGCGTAGCCAATCGTGACGCAACGCTTTTATGTGCCGAACATTCTTCTTTCGCAACGTCGATGTCGTCATCCATGAGTTCGGGGAGCGACACATCGTGGCCCGAAGCGCCAGGGATCTTGACCGACCATGCATGTTTGCCATATCGCGATCCCCTACATTCCGGGCACGGTATGTCGACATCGGGAAGGAACTGGACATCAAGGCTGACTGTCCCCGTCCCGTCACATACCGGACATCGGAGGCTACCCGTATTGTATGAAAAATCGCCGGCTTTCAGCCCCGCTAATTTCGCATCGTGTGAACGGCCGAAGATCTTTCGCAATTCATCATGAATGTTGGCGTAGGTCGCTACGGTTGACCTCACATTAGCTCCAATCGGGGTCGAGTCAATGAGTTTGACATGTCTAATACCGGGTGCATCAACCTCCATAACATGTTCAGGCAACGGCTTATCTTCGACCGATGCTTGGAGTGCCGGCACCAGACTTTCCAGAACCATAGTCGTCTTACCCGAACCTGAGACACCTGTGACCACAGTTAAACGCCCTTTCGGAATGGCGACTTCAAGCGGTTTGACTGTATGTATCGCCCGGGTCTTCATCATGATACGACCTTCTTCAAACAATTCGCCGGAGTCTACCTCCGGCCGAATTCTCCGTTCGCCTTTGCCCGACAGAAACTCGCCGATCCTGGAATCAGGATTATGTTCGATCTGCGGAATCGTACCTTCCGCAATTATCCGACCGCCGTTTGCACCCGCGCCGGGACCAAGCTCGACCATCCAGTCGGCGTCACGCAAAATCTGAGTATCATGATCGACGAGAACAATCGAATTGCCATCGGCTATCAGATCTCTCATCACGCCCTTCAGACCATTGATATTGGCCGGGTGGAGTCCGATTGACGGTTCGTCAAGGACATAGAGTATTCCCGTAGTACGGTTGCGGACGACACGAGCCAGCTGCATACGCTGACGTTCTCCGGTTGAAAGCGTTGACGATGCACGGTCAAGGCTCAGATACCCGAGGCCAAGATCGACAAGACGGCGTGCTGTCAGAAGAAATGATTCGCCGATATTCCCGGCCATCTGTCTCATTTCCTCAGGAAGGGTTTCAGGGACGCCCTTTACCCACTCAATAGCGTCAGACAATGTTTTAGCTGTTGCCTCATCCAGTCCGATGCCGTCAATTCTTGAAGCGCGGGCCGCCTCGGAAAGCCGTGTGCCATGACAACAGGGGCATATCTCGCTTTTCAAAAATTTCTCCACTCGTTTCATTCCCTTTTCATCGGTGACCTTTGCCAGAGCGTTTTCTACTGTATAGACGGCATTATAGTAGGTGAAATCAAGTTCAGCGGCAGTTTCGCTCTTTTTAGCTTTATATAGTATTGTCTTCTTTACAGCCGGACCATTGAATACAATATCACGCTCTTTGTCGGTGAGCTGATTAAACGGGACGTCGGTCCTCACTCCCATCGCCCTGCATACATCGGTCATCAGCGACCACATCAAACTGTTCCATGGGGCGACAGCGCCTTCATCGATGGATAGCGTCTCGTCAGGAACGAGTGTCGAGCGGTCCACGGTCATGACCACACCCGTTCCGCCGCACTTTTCACATGCGCCGGTACTGTTGAATGCAAGATCTTCAGCCCCCGGTCCGTAGAATTTTGTTCCGCAGTTGTCACATACGAGTTCCTTCTCCGCGGCCACTGCAAGTGATGGACGGTGGTAATGGCCACACTTGGGGCATCGATGACTCGCGAGACGCGAAAACATCAGACGTAGACTGTTCAGCAGCTCGGTCCCCGTTCCAAAAGTGCTTCTGACACCGGGGACACCGGGACGCTGATGCAGCGCGACAGCCGCCGGGACATGAAGGATTTCGTCGACATCGGCCCTGGTGGATTGTGTAATTCTGCGCCTTGTATATGTAGACAGAGCCTCAAGGTATCTCCGTGAACCCTCGGCATACAAAACGCCTAAGGCAAGCGAAGACTTGCCCGACCCGGAGACTCCGGCGATACCTACACACTTTCCAAGGGGTATATCGACATCTATATTTTTGAGGTTGTGTACCTTAGCGCCCCTAATCTTTATCTTGTCGTTGTCCATTTATATACTTATGGTTTATATTTCTCCTTCTTTCATTACTACAGGGAGCGCCTCGACGTCGACCTTACCGCGACGGGTGAGTGGTATCGACTTGACCTTAACGAAAAATTCGGGTACCATAAAGTTGGTGAGCCGATCGCTTAGGTATTTCCGGATTTCTCCAAGCGTTGCTCCCTCTTTCGGAATCAGATAAGCTGTCAGGTAGTGGAGCCCGTTTTCGTCAAGGAAAGCTCTGACCACGCCTCTATCCACTTGCGGACAGGTGTTTAGCACATTCTCTACCTCCTCCGGCTCAACTCGCTTGCCGAGAATCATCACCTGATTGTCGCGGCGATTGAGGAAAGCGATGTTGCCATCCGGAAGCTCATAGCCGAGGTCACCGCTGCGATACATGCGCCTGCCGTCGGCGAGTGTCACGAAGTTGGCCTGCTCAGGAGCATTGTTGATATATCCGCGGCTCACCCCCTCACCGAAGATACATATCTCACCAACCTCACCCTTAGGCACTTCCTTGAGATTTTTATCCAGAATCTTCACCTCGGCCCCTTTCACGGCGTTGCCTACGGGGAATGTGCCGTCCTCAAGCGGCTCTGCATTGTCGACGCGGAAATAGTTAGAGCAGACTGTCGTCTCGCTCGGACCGTATGTGTTGTAGATCTTGATGCCGAGTTCCTTCAAGCGGGTGATATAGCTTGCGCGGATCACATCGCCGCCGCTTATGATGAGCTTGATAGTCTTGGGAATCTGTTCGAGCTTGTTCATCTCGGCGAGCAGATAGGGGAAGCCGTCAATGATCGTGACGCCATGACGCCCGGCAAATTTCAGCAGTCCGGCGAGCGAGCTGTTATGGATGGCATGGGAGGGTATGCAGAGCGCGGCCCCGTTGAGCAGGGTGGTGTAGACCTCCTCTACAAAAATATCGAATGAGCAGACGGAGTATTGGAGCATCACGTCGCCAGGGCCAGTCTGAAATTCAGCCTCAAAAGCCTCGCAATAGTTGACTACCGAATGATTTTCCACGCATACCCCTTTCGGCTTGCCGGAGGTCCCGGAGGTGTAGAGCACATAGGCAAGTCCGTCCGTCTCACTGCGGTCTGTCATTACCTTATCGGAGGCTTTGAGATGCTTGCAGTAGTTGTCATTGATTATGAAGTCTACTCCGGCTGTCTGCATCATGTAGTCGATCCGTTCCTGTGGAAGGGTCGGTTCTGCAGGCACATAGAAGGCTCCGCTTTTGAGCACAGCGAGCATTGCTGCTATCTGCTCGGCTCCGTGGTGCATGACGATGCCGACTGAAGCGGGCCGGCGGTCATAAAACTTTGCCGCGATTGCGTCGACCAGCTCGTCGAGCTGAGCGAAAGTCAGTGTGCGGTCATCCTCTATTATAGCAGGATTGTTAGGGCACTTATCTGCTGCCGCCTTAAAGCGGGAGTATATAGTTCTTTTCATAATAGTTGTGTTTGATAGTAGAATGTTTTAGGTCAACGTTTTGTTCGTGCCGAAATCAATCCGTCCGCAATGGTCCTGATCGTGTCACGATTTGTGCTATCTTTTCAAAGTATGAAAAAATTAGTAAATTCCCTAATTCGATCTAAAGATAGTCCGAAATCTTCTAATCGCAAAATTTTGATTCGGTTGCCCTGAGTCTGCGTGTCGGAGACTTGTCGGGGAAGAAAATTATTAGTAATTTTGCAAGATAAAGACGACAAGACTATTCCTTGAATAGATAAAGTGCTAAATCAGTCATTTTTAAACGATAATTATAATCTTTCTATATTAATGAAGAAAATATTTATTCGGACACTCATTCCGATGTTTTTGCTCGCCGTAGCTACTCCGACTGTCTATGGCCAACGTATGACCGACGAACAGGTTGCTCAATACGTCAGAAGTAGTATGGAAGCGGGTAAGTCTCAGTCGCAGATCAGCCGCGAATTGATGGCAAAAGGCGCTACTCAGGCACAGCTTCAGAGACTGAAAAATCAGGCTTCTTCGGCAAATTTGGGAGCCAACTCTTCAAATAATAGAAACAATTCTAACCAGACTTTTAATTCTACCCGTAGCTCAAACGCGAACGATACCCGTAATCCCAACGGTAATCAATATCCTGATTATATAGGTCAGGATTATCGCGCCAATCGTCAGCGCAATCTTCCGGATAGCCTCCAGTACAATCCCAACTTTGACTATCAGCTTGGCAATGTTCCCATGGATAGCCTTCAGATTGAGATCTATGGTCACAGCCTCTTCACCAATCCCAATCTGACTTTCGAACCCAACGAAAACCTTGCCACCCCTCAGAACTATCGGCTTGGCCCCGGCGATGAAGTCGTGATTGACATCTGGGGAGTAAACGAAGATCATATCCGCGAGACCATTTCTCCGGAGGGCACAGTCATGATCTCGCAAGTAGGTCCCCTCTATCTCAGCGGAATGACAATAGCTGATGCCAATAAGTATGTCCGCGATGCCTTCTCAAATATCTATTCTGGAATCAATGGTGAGAATCCGGACTCCGATGTGAATGTACGACTTGGCAACGTCCGAACCATTCAGGTTAACATCATGGGTGAGGTTGAGGTCCCGGGTACATACCGCCTTTCACCCTTCTCATCTGTATTCCACGCGCTCTATACCGCTGGCGGCATCAATCAGATCGGCTCGCTCCGCAATGTTGAGGTTATCCGCGACGGAAAGGTATTACCTGACATAGATATCTACGAATACCTGTTCAGCGGTAAGCAGACCGGCAACATCCGCCTGCAGGAGGGTGACGTAATCCGCGTTGCTCCCTACGATATCCTTGTTCGCATCGATGGTAATGTCAAACGCCCGATGTACTATGAGATGAAGCCCAATGAGTCGCTTGCCGAGCTGATACGCTTTGCAGGAGGATTCACCGGCGATGCCTACAAAGAGCAGGTCGGACTCTCTCGCCAGAGCAACCGTGAAAACGAATACTATAATGTCAAGGATGTTGAGTATCAGTCTTATCCGCTCGTCGACGGCGACATCATCACAGTCAGCCCGATCCTTGACCGCTATACCAACCGCGTCGAACTCCGTGGTAGCGCCATGCGCCCCGGCATGTATGCGATCTCTGACGAGCTCAAGACCGTCAAAGATCTCATCAATAAGGCTGAGGGTCTGAAAGAAGATGCTTATGCCTCTCGCGTGTTGCTCTACCGTGAAGGTCCGGATATGACGCTTCAGGTTATCCCTATCAATGTTAACTATCTGCTTTCGGGTCTCGAAGCTGATATAGAGCTTAAGAAGAATGATATAATTGTTATTGCCAGCGTCAACGAGCTCTATGACCGCGGACCTGTCTCAATCCACGGGCTCGTCGCTCACCCCGGCGAGTATGAGTTTGCTGACAATATGTCAGTAGAGGATCTGATCATCCAGGCAGGCGGTCTCCTTCAGGGTGCCTCTAAAGTGAAAATCGACGTCTCTCGTCGCATCGACGATACTACTGCCCTCGAATCCGGCGATACCATGGCCGAGATCTTTACAGTTGAACTGCAGGACGGAGCGATTATCAATAAAGACAAGGAACTGATCCTCAAGCCCTATGATATCGTTGAAATCCGCAAAAGCCCTAATTATCAGACTCAGCGCCGTGTGGAGGTCGGAGGTGAAGTCCAGTTTGAGGGAACCTATACACTCAGCTCTAAGAGCGAACGTATCAGCGACCTCGTCCGTCGAGCCGGCGGTGTCAATCCGTATGCCTACCTCAAGGGCGCTACTCTCGTACGCCAGATGACCGAAGATGAGCTTGCCGCTCGCGACCAGCTCCTCCAGCTGCTGACTCAAAATAAGGAGGGTGATGACTCAATCTCGACCGCTAAGGTCATTAACTCCAACAAGTACAATGTCGGTATCGAGTTGGAAAAGATCCTTGAGAATCCAGGTAGCGATATTGACCTCGTTCTCCGTGAAGGCGATGTCCTCTTTATCCCGGAATACAACAACACCGTCAAGATCTCCGGCGACGTAATGTTCCCCAACACAGTCGCTTATCAGAAAGGCAAGAAGCTCGACTTCTATGTCAATCAGGCCGGTGGTTATGGCGTCAAAGCCAAGAAGAGCAAGGCATTCATTATTTATATGAATGGCAATGTGTCTCAGTTGAAGAAAAACACTCCGATTGAGCCCGGAAGCCATATCATCATCCCCTCAAAGCATAATTCACCTGTCGACTGGCAGGCCATCATCTCAGTTGCATCTGTTGCCGGTACTCTCGGTACTATGGCTGCTGCTATCGCCACTCTCACTAAATAATCACAGACATGATACAGGACGACGAAATCAAGAATCAACGCGACGATGACGATTCAGAAATTGATCTGATTGAGATATTCCAGAAGTTGTGGAGTGGCCGCCGTACTATCGTCAAAGGATGTATAGTGGGTACTGTGATCGGTCTTATTGCAGCACTGTCTGCTCCAAAAGAATATACCACAACCATCAAGCTGTCACCTGAGATCTCTGACGCAAAAAGCAAGATGGGCGGCAACTTGAGCGCGCTGGCATCTATGGCAGGAGTGAATTTGTCGCAAGGCTCGACCGCTGATGCTGTTTATCCCGACCTATATCCCGAGGTAGTGCAGTCTGTACCATTCGTCATCGACCTGTTCGGTGTTGATGTTACGACCTCTGCCGGTCAGAAAATGACTCTTGAAGACTATATCAAGAACGATACTAAAAAGGTATGGTGGTCAGCCATCACAAGCCTTCCCGGCAAAGCCATCGGCGGTATCCTCTCAATATTTAAGGGTAAGGAGAAAGAATCTCTTGACAATGGCATTATTGACCCCTCAAGACTTTCACGCAAGCAGTGGATAATGGTCGACGCCATCCGCAGAAGAATCAACGTTTCAGTTGAAAATAAGACCTCTATCATCTCGATTTCTGCACGAATGCAAGACCCTGTGGTCTCAGCCGAAGTGGTTGATACTGTTGCCTCTTGCTTGAAAAAATATATCGCTGAATATCGCACAAGCAAAGCCGTTCAGAGCATGAATTATGCTCAGAAGCTTAACGACGAAGCCCGTGCCGACTATTATGCTGCCCAGCAGCGTTATGCTGATTATGTCGACAAGAATCAGAACGTTATGCTCAATTCACGCCGAATCGAGGAGGAGCGTCTTCGCAATGAAGTCACCTTGGCGTTCAATCTCTATAACAGCACCTCGACGCTCCTTCAGCAGGCTGTTGCCAAAGTGCAGGAAGACATGCCCGTCTATGCCGTGATACAGCCTGCAACTGTGCCTCTGGAGCCCTCGACTTCGCGCATCAAAAAGCTCATTATTTTCGCCTTTCTCGGCATCCTGATTTCAGGCGTTTGGGTCGTGTTCAGTCCCATAGTAAAGGAGACGCTGGCTAAGATCAAAAACCGATAGTTTCCTAATCGGAGCGACGTGGCAAAACTAAAGGCCGGGTTTGCCACCTCCGTTAGCGCCTCATCCGGCATGTCAGCGTGCGAACACTCTTGTCTGACTTGATTTTGATTTATCATGGAGAAAATTAATTTCGGTGTGGTCGGCACCAACAATATTACCCGATGGTTCCTCAACGGAGCCATGCAAGACAGCCGTTTCAACCTCTCGGCTATTTGCTCTCGCGATATCGAAAAAGCCAGACAGTTTGCCGACGAGTTTAATGCTCCGCTTGCATTTGACTCGCTTGCTGAGATGGCTTCCGATCCCCATGTTGATGCCGTCTATATCGCCACCCCTAATGTATGCCACGCCGAGCAGGCGATCCTATGTATGCGCTGCGGCAAGCATGTCCTCTGCGAAAAGCCCTTGGCATCCAATGCTCGAGAGGTGCTCGAAATGATACGGGTAGCTCACGACTCGGGTGTCGTCCTGATGGAGGCCATGATCACGACCATGACCCCGAACTTCAGATATATTATGGATCATATCCATGATATAGGGCGCATACGACGTTACTTTGCTTCCTACTGTCAATACTCATCCCGCTATGACAAATTCAAAGAGGGTATAGTGCTTAATGCCTTCAAACCGGAACTTTCCAACGGCGCGGTTATGGATATCGGTATCTACACCGTCTACCCCTTGGTCGTATTGTTTGGCAAGCCCACTGAAATCTCTGCTGCCGGGCTCCTCCTCTCTACGGGCGTAGATGGTCAGGGATCAGCCACATTCCGCTATCCGGATATGGAGGCGAATGTCATCTATTCCAAAATCGCTGATTCATATCTCCCATCCGAGATACAGGGCGAGGAGGGTACGATTACTATGGATAATATTCCCATCTTAAAGCGGGTACTCTTTCATTCGCGAAAAGATAAGAGAGTTGAAGATCGTAGCATCCCGGCTGAAAAGGACATATATTATTACGAGACGAAGGAGTTTATCGATGTCATCCTGTCTGGCAAAACCGAATCCTCCATCAACTCGCTCGCCAACTCGCTTGCCACCATTGAGGTGCTCGACGAGATCCGCCGTCAGGTCGGTGTAGTCTTCCCCGCCGACTTCCGTCAGTTGTCCTCCCATTAAATCCGCCAGTAGTAGGCTCTCCATCATTTGCAGTCGGGCGACACATCCTGTTGCTCGGATCTGTATAATGTCCTGAGCAGTCGGCCCGTAAGCAGGTAGAGCTGGAGTGGGGGGATATAACCGAAAAAGTCAAGCTGATGCTTGACTTTTTCGGTTGCGGAGAGGACGAGATTCGAACTCGTGGTAGGATTGCTCCTACGTCAGTTTAGCAAACTGGTGGTTTCAGCCACTCACCCACCTCTCCTTTCGCGGTGGTGTTCCGCTATAACAATGCAAAGGTAAGCCTATTTTCTGACCTGTGCAAGTGTTTAGACGATTTTTTCTGAATTTTCAGTTTCATTTTTCATTTTGTTTGATCTGCGAAGCTTCCGATAAAGCACCACGAGCGCAAACACAGTGATCAGTGCGCTGCAGAGAGCGTATGCGATATCCGGCCCCTCGGGGACTACCTCTGCTTCGGAGATTGTCTTGTTCTGACACCATGACACGATGCATGCCAGGCTGTTATTGAAGATGTGTGCCACTATCGGCATCCATAGCGACTTGCTCCAATAGAGTATGTAGCCGAACAGTAGCCCTAAAATCAGGCGAGGGAAGAACCCGAAAAACTGCATGTGCAGTGCGCTGAATATGATGGCTGTAAGCCAGATTGCACCGTGCGCCCCCAGGCGCATCTCTGACAGGATCCGCTGCATGGCTCCACGGAAGAAGAGCTCTTCGCTGAATCCGGCGAGCACCCCGATTATCAGAACGGACATGATCAGGTTGCCGACTGTGTGACTGCCGATTAGGATGTTGATGGTGTCCTCGGCGCTGCTCTCAAGGTTGCGCATCCACTCCTCGAGCCCATGCATCGACTCCGGTAGGCTGATTCCGGCGTTCCATTTTATGATCAGATTCATAGCCGGAATTGATACAAGCATTACCATAACGGTCAGTAGCACGGGGATCGGTGCCGGGCGTCTCTCGATGCAGAGCAGTCGGGCGGGTAGGCGAGTCGTGACGACTGAGGCCATCAGAGCGGGAATGATAAACACGAAGACGGCCTGAAAGATATAAATTATTCGCAGACCTTTCTGCATATTCTCGAAGCGTGGCAGCAGCCATTCGCTGGCGAATGACAGCAGGCAGAGGAAAAACAGGTAGCCGCCGATCAGTACGGCGAGTCCTGCACCGGGATTAAGAGTTGACTTGTTAAGGCGATTATACATAGCTTGTCAGTGATGTTTTATAAGTAAAATTCGGATGTCAGTTCGGCATATCTCGACGAGAATGAGCCAGCCTCGCTCCTAATGTCGATCCTTTCGCGAGAGAATGTGTCGGCCAGTCCCTTTGTGAATTCTATCATCACGCGGATAGGCTGTGAAGCGGGATTGGAGGCCAGCTCTGCTATCCGACAGGCGTCAAGCCGTCGGATAGCAGCTGAGTAGACAGTCTTGTCCAGCCTCTCAAACGGTATGATGACAGCAAGCCTGCCTCTCTGATCCATGATCTCGGCAGCGCCGTCAAGCAGAGAGTCGACCGACAGGCTCCCCTCATGGCGCGCGTCGGCTCTGTGAGGGTCGGATGCCAAAATTCCTGAGGTGAAAAATGGCGGATTGCTCACGATCGCATCGGCCTTCAGTGACTTGCACTCCGTGAAGTCGGCTGCGACGATGCCGACTCTGTCATACCATGGTGACGCGGCCACATTCTGCCGCGCTTCGGAGGCTGCCCGCTCATCGATCTCGATGCCGTCAATCGTGGCCGACGAAAATCTTTGCGCCATCATCAGGCTGATAAGTCCTGTCCCGGCTCCCACGTCCAGGATGTGCTTTGGCGAGTATGACTCAAAGGCCCATGCCCCTAAAATCACACCGTCCGTACCGATCTTCATGGCACTGACCGAGTCCGAGATCTCAAAACGCTTGAATCGAAATGTGGATGGACGGCTTTCTTTCATTGCGACCGCAAATTTACGAAATCAGGCACTAAAAACCGAACTGTAAGCAGTGCAAATTGGTTATTTTATTGTAACTTTGTTCATTATGATAGTAAATAACGCAAGATTTGTAGTCAGCAGTCCCGATGCTGCCCACTGCCCTAAAGAAAAGCGCCATGAATATGCTTTCATAGGCCGAAGCAATGTGGGTAAGTCGTCGCTCATCAATATGATTACGGGTAAAAAGTCGCTCGCAATGACATCGTCGACACCTGGTAAGACAATGCTTATCAATCACTTCCTCGTCAATGACGAATGGTATATCGTCGACCTCCCGGGCTATGGATATGCCCAGCGCAGCAAGGCAAGCCGCCTTGAGCTCGAGAAGATGATCAAGGACTATATCCTCAATCGTCAGGAGATGACCAACCTCTTTGTGCTCGTCGACGGGCGCCACGCTCCGCAGAAGATTGACATGGAGTTCATGGAGTGGCTTGGTGAGAACGGTATCCCCTTCAGTATAGTATTCACAAAGCTCGATAAGCTGACATCCAATGCCGCCAAAAAGGCAACCTCGGTTTATTGTGCCCGGCTCCTTGAGACGTGGGAAGCGCTTCCCCCTGTGTTCAAGACCTCAAGTGAAGATGGTCGGGGTCGACACGAATTGCTCAACTATATTGAGGAGCTCAACAAGCTGCCGATTGAGTGAACCAATCGCCACACAGATTGTTTTTAAGATAGAAATCAAACTATTTATATTATGGAAACTATGAAACACACTACACGAGTTGACGAGACAGAAGCTCGTCGTATATATCCCGGTGCTGACGTTGATGCATCTGAAGACAATACAGTTGACACAAAAGAAGTCAAAGAGGATGTAAAAGAACTGAACAACAATCCCCGCGACAACTCTCTCGATGAGTAATCACGAGATTAAGAAAATTCATTATACGAAATTGGAGGTCGGCGTCCCGCAAGGATAGCCGACCTTTTTTAATACTATCTCCGGGCTAAAAAACACTCCGCTCGACTGTGAGCCGGGCGGAGCTATGTATGGGTGGAAATTTGCTTATTTTACTACTGAAAGAGTGTAGTTGAGAGCAGTGGGTACTTCGAGTTCTGCATTTACCATTGTGATGGTAGAGTCTGAGTCGATCAGGAAGTTGTCCTGAGCTACTGTTGAGTCGTCGTAGAGGGTGATGTAAGACTTGTCGTCGTTGGTGGTCACCTTGAAAGTGCCTTCAGAATTAAATTCACCTAATACGGCAATACCTTCTGTTGCAGCAGAGTCGGTGTTGAAGTAGGTCTGAGTCAGCTGGTATGTACCGCCATTGCCTTCTTCATTGTATGCTAAGTCCATAGCGTACTTGATGCCTTCGCAGTCGGCAGCGGGAATTACTCCTGTGTAGGCTACGGTTTTAACTGTGTTTTCTACGGGAGCGGGAGTGGTCTCTGCTACTTCCTTGTTCTCCTTTTTGCCTGAGCATGATGCGAGCGCTGCCATTGAGAGGCCGGCTACTGCAAAGATGAGAGTTTTTTTCATAATTAGGGTTAAATAAATAATTGATTTAAGTTAGTAACAATCATGTGTCCTATTTAGTTCGGTCAGCTTGAATTTTTTTTCTAAAATTTTTTGAGGAAAGTGAATATTGCTCTGTAGGCAGAGTCGCGGGCTGCGGGAGCTGACAGGATTAGATCGTGGAGTCCGCCATTGATAGTGACCTCCTCGACATCGGGCCCGAGGTGCTTTCCCAACTGGCTGATATGCTCGACATTGAGCACTGCGTCACCTTGCGATGCCTCTGATCCGTCGACACTATTCAGTGAGTGCATCAGCAGAATCGGAATTCGGATATCAGAGTGCTTATGAAGCCAATTTTGCGCCGACTCTATGGCGTGGATCCAGCCTGCCGAGACAGCCGGCGATACGATCAGTTTTTTAGTCGTATCGTAATCCCATTGGCCGCCATACTGGCGCAGCAGTGAGTGAGAGTAAGCTGTTGAAACGCCCTGATTTATCTTCATGTTCGGGAAGATGGAGCCGAGGAAGCCTACGACCGGCACGGCGACTTTACGCATGAAGCCGTTCATGTTCCATTCCAGGAACGGGCTGTTGAGTATCAGTCCGTAGACATCCGGCGCGGCTACCTTATTGAGATACATTGAGGCTACCAGTCCGCCTGTCGAGTGAGCCATGATGACTATTGTGTCTATCCCGGCCGACGACATGTCGACAAGCGCCGAGTCGATATCCGGATAGTATTCGTTGATGTTTCTGATCTGATACCGCTTCTGTCCCTCAAGCAGCGAGCGGCCATACTTTCTCAGATCGACCGCGCGGAAGTTCCATCCGTGAGCCACTATCAAGTCGCCTAAGGCTGCCTGAAAGAAGTAGTCGTTGAAGCCATGGATATAGAGCACTCCTTTGCCGCCGGCCACGAGTGTGTCGCGGGCTATGATTGTAGAGATGACTCGACCGGAATAGTCGTCGGGTTGATTGACAGTCCGGCTTATGTAGCCGTGGCCAAGCTCGTCGGCGTGCCAGTTGGCAAAGACGGTGCCTGCTATCAGCGAGGCGACTAAAAGTGTCAGAATATGTTTCATGTCAGGTTGTAGAGTAGGGGAGTCGCAGTGGGAGTGTAAGGCGATTAGTCAAACTTCTTGCGGTGGAAGATGAAGTTTTCGGTCAGATATTTCTTTCTGACTAACTCGTTGGCTGCCAAGTCTTCGCTTGATCCCTGGAATAGGATTCGGCCCTCGAAGAGCAGGTAGGCCCGGTCGGTGATTGAGAGGGTCTCGGGCGCGTTGTGGTCAGTGATCAGGATGCCGATATTCTTCTCTTTCAGTTTCCAGATCACACGCTGGATATCCTCCACGGCAATAGGGTCTACGCCCGCAAAGGGCTCATCGAGCATGATGAATTTTGGATTGATTGCCAGACATCTGGCTATCTCCGTGCGTCGGCGCTCGCCGCCCGACAGCTGGTCACCGAGGTTCTTTCTGACTTTCTGCAGATTAAACTCCTCGATAAGGCTCTCAAGCTCAGCCTTCTGAGCGGCACGGTCGAGGTCGGGGCGCATCTCGAGTATGGAGCGGATATTGTTTTCGACCGACATCTTGCGGAATACGGATGCCTCCTGAGCCAGATAGCCGATGCCGTGCTGCGCGCGGCGATAGACGGGGTAGTTCGTGATATCCAGATCGTCGAGATAGATATGCCCCTCGTTGGGGGTAATCAGACCCACGGTCATGTAGAATGTCGTGGTCTTTCCGGCTCCGTTAGGGCCGAGAAGACCGACGATTTCACCCTGCTCCACATTGATAGAGACATGGTTGACTACCGTACGTTGTCCGTATTTCTTTACGAGATTGTCAGTGCGCAGGATCATTTTCAGTTTCTCTTCAGTCGCGAGTCAATGTAATCTGTCAGCAGGCGGATGGCCACTGTGTTAGTGCCTCCCTGGGGAATGATCAGATCGGCAAATCGCTTGGTAGGCTCTATATACATGCTGTGCATAGGCTTGAGGACTTCCTCATAGCGGTCGATGACCATCTGCGGTGTGCGTCCGCGCTCGATGCAGTCGCGTGAGATGACGCGTATCAGGCGTTCGTCAGCGTCGGCATCTACGAAGCATTTGACATCCATCATGTCGCGGAGCACGGGGTCGGTGAGCACGAGAATGCCCTCGACGATCACCACATCTCGCGGCTCTACGTGTACGGTCTCTTCCTGGCGCGTGCAGGTCAGATATGAGTAAGTAGGCATTTCGACAGCCTTACCCTCCTTGAGCTTCTTGAGATGGTCTACGAGTAGGGTCCATTCGATGGCGGCAGGTTCGTCAAAGTTGATTTTGCTGCGTTCCTCCACAGGCACATGGCTGGAGTCCTTATAGTAGGAGTCCTGAGGTATTACAGCAACTTCGCCGGCTGGAAAGCTGTCGATGATCTTGTTGACCACGGTGGTCTTACCGGAGCCGGTACCGCCGGCTATACCTATTATTAGCATATTCTGATACGTTTTTCCTTTTGGCTGCGAAGTTAATAAAAACGCGTGTGAGAAAAAAATTTAAGTATGTTCTTTGCAAATTTATTTTACTGATGTGTTATATTTGCATATAATATTAAATGTCGTAGCTATGAGATCAGGAAAAATCATTGCCGCCACCGTCATCGCACTCGGCCTGGCGCTGCTCGGACTCTTCATCAAGTCCGGTTTTGATAATTTTACTTATAAGGATAGGGCTGTGACCGTCCGCGGCCTTGCCGAGCGCGAGGTCAAAGCCAATCGCGTGACTTGGCCCCTTGTCTATCAGGGGAATGCCAATGATCTGCAGGCGCTATATCAGGATGTGCAGACCAACACTGCCAAGATCGTCAGCTTCCTGACCGAGAATGGAGTCGCTCCCGAGGAGATTAGTGTAGGCGCTCCCGAAGTGACTGACAACAGAGGGTCCTACCGCTCCATCCCGACGCCGGATTTCTCCGTGAAGTGTGTCGTAGTCGTGTCATCCTCAAATGTCGATCATGTGACGGAGCTTATCAACCGTCAGTCAGAACTACTGAAGATGGGAGTGGCCGTGATCGCAGGCAACTGGGACAACCGCATTACCTATGAATATACCGACCTTAACAAAATCAAACCTGCGATGGTAGCTGAGGCTACAAAAAATGCCCGCGAAGCCGCCAACAAATTTGCCGAGGACTCCGAGAGCAAATTAGGCAAGATCAAGACCGCCACTCAGGGCCAGTTCTCAATCGAGGATCGCGACCAATACACCCCCTATATTAAGAAGGTGAGAGTGGTCTCTTACATTACCTACTATATTCAGGACTGATCATTCAGCGTAAGAGAGCACTGTCGGACTCTCGATCTTTACGCCAAACTCTTTTGCCCGGGCTAAGATGGCTCGGGCAAGTTTTTGTCTGAGATCCTCAGGACAATAGCGGAAATAGGCTTCTGCCGCCCTGACATGTGCCGCATCCGGCATGGGGTATTCGCGTCGCTCCGGTAGCCCGAAGACGCTGTCGGGCAATTCTTTTCTTTCTTCGGTTGTAAGTGTGTCTTTCATAGTGAGTTCGTTTGTTTTCTTAATTTCAAAACAAATGCGAGGAAGGGTAAGTTGCCAAAAATATGTTAATTTCTTGTTGCCTTTCTGAAAGGTTTTGAGTATCTTTGTCAAATAGTGCGAAAATAGGTATCTTTTGTTTCCAAAAGACACACGCTTGCCAACGATACACACACACTTTACTGATGAAACCATTTGAAGTCTATCCATTATATCCAATAGAACCTGTCAGAGGGCGCGGCTGCTACGTCATCGACGAGCAGGGCAACGCCTATCTCGATTTATACGGCGGAAACGGTGCTGTCTCAATAGGCCACTGTATTCCTTATTATATTGAAGCTATCCAGCATCAGGTGGCCCAGTTCGGATTCTATTCCAATATTTTGGAAAATTCCCTGCAGACGCGTTTTGCCCAGAAACTGGGCCAGATGTCGGGCTATCCGACCTACTCGCTTTTCCTCTGCAACTCAGGGTCGGAGGCCAACGAAAATGCTCTCAAACTGGCTTCGCACCACACGGGTAACGCTAAAGTGCTTGCCTTCAAAGGCTCTTTCCATGGCCACACCTCAGGCTCCGTAGCCGTGACTGACAATCCCTATATCATTTCGCCCTTCAGCCGCACCGACCATGTACACTTCGTCCGTATGGGCGATATTGAAGCCGTCGAGAAGGAGCTTGCCAAGGGCGAATATGCAGCCGTCATAATCGAAGGAATCCAGGGCCTCTCCGGAGTCAGAATGCCCGGCGACGACTTTATGCGCCAGCTTCGCAAGGTAACTAAGGCCCACGAAGTGATGCTGATAGTCGATGAGATACAGTCAGGCTATGGTCGCACAGGCAAGTTCTTTGCACATCAGTTCTCAGGCATACGTCCGGACCTGATTACCGTGGGCAAGGGAATGGGCAACGGCTTCCCGATAGGAGGCGTGCTCATTTCGCCCGACTTTACTCCCGTCAGAGGTATGCTGGCCAGCACTACCGGAGGCAATCAGCTCGCCTGTGCTGCAGCTATGGCGGTCCTCGATGTCATTGAGCGCGATAAGCTGATTGAAAATGCCGACAAGGTAGGCACTCAGGCTATTGAGATCTTGAGCCAGATGACCGGCATTATTGCCGACGTCCGTGGCCGCGGCCTTATGATCGGCATCGACGTCAATGTGTCCGTTCCCGAGTTGCGTCGCAAGCTGTTGCTCGACTATTGCATCCTGACAGGAGGATCAGGATCTTCGACTATCCGCATCCTCCCGCCCCTTTGCGTGACATCGCAGCAGATGGAGCGCTTCATCCGCCTGCTGGCTGCCGCTATCGGAAGTTAAACCGCTTTATCCGATCACTATCACAATACAAACATGAGTCTGATATTACCCGACAACTACAAGGTCAGATTGCTGCCGGAAACTACCGAGGTAGCAATCAAACTGATTAAAGAGACTTTTGAGCGAGAGCTGACCAAGGTTCTGAATCTCCGACGTGTGACAGCTCCGCTTTTTGTCCGCGAAGATTCAGGCTTGAACGACAATCTCAATGGCGTGGAGCCCCCCGTTACGTTTGAAGCGGCATCTATCCCCGGTGCCAGTATTGAGGTCGTACATTCGCTTGCCAAGTGGAAGCGCATGAAGCTGAGCGAGTATGAGATGGCGCCCGGCTACGGTATCTATACGGATATGAATGCCATCCGCACAGCCGAGGAGCTCGACAACCTCCACTCGCTCTATGTCGATCAATGGGACTGGGAGAAGGCCATCGAGAAGAAGGACCGCACTACCGCCTATCTGCGTCAGACCGTGACCGATATATACAATGCCATCCTGACCACCGAGGATATGGTGACTGCAACTTTCCCGCACATCCATCCGCAGCTCCCCCGAGAGATAAAATTCCTTTATGCTGAAGATCTTATCAGCATGTATCCCGGCTTTCCGGCTCGCGAAAGAGAGCGTGAGGCCTGCCGGCAGTATGGCGCCGTGTTCATCCAGGGAATCGGAGCGAAACTCAGTGATGGTGAGCGACATGACGGCCGTGCCCCCGACTATGATGACTGGTCGACTGTCGACGAAAACGGCTATGAGGGCCTTAATGGCGACATACTCGTATGGAACTCTGTCCTCGAAGTGCCCTTTGAGCTCTCCTCTATGGGCATCCGTGTGTCGCCCGAGTCGTTGCGCCGCCAGCTCGAGATAGCCGGCGCTACCGACCGCTGCACATTGCCATTCCATAAGCGCCTGCTCGAAGGGGGCTATCCCTATACGATCGGCGGTGGTATCGGGCAGAGCCGTCTATGCATGCTTCTGCTTCAGAAAGCCCATATCGGAGAAGTCCAGTCGAGCCTCTGGCCCCAAGAGCAGCTTGAAGCCTGTCAGACTGTCGGAATCGTAATGCTCTAATTCCTAATAATATAAAATAAGCGGGTAATTCTCAGTGAATTACCCGCTTAATGTTTTTATCGGGCAGCAACAAAACGCAAATGGAGTTTCGCGGGACTGGCGACAATGGTCAGAATCACATTTATGTACTATGTCGACTTCTATAGTATGTTCAATAGCCCTGAAAAGGAATGGGAAACCCTACTTTCGGAAGCTTCCGAGCACCACTGTAACCATCTTTTTTTCACTGAGGTGGCTTGAAAAAATTCAGACTCGAACGCCGTAAAATCAGCGTTCGAGCCATACTATTTTCCCTATTTGGATTTCTTATCGGACAGCAATATAAAAATTTTCGAAACCAAATCCATCCGCGTAAACATCGATCTCCCCGACAGTCTCTTCATCGGCTGGTATCGATTAATTTCAGTGTGTTAGGCGACGAAGCGGCGGAGGAGTTTGGTGGACATCATCAGGCGGACGATTGCGAAACTGACGATGAGGGTGAAGACTGCGTTGAGGAGCAGGCGGATTATGGCGGGGAGGCCGGTGGGGTAAAGGATTTCGTAGCCGAACTGGACGATGGAGAAGTGGCATAGGTAGACGCCGAAGGACATTATGGCTAGTGAGGTGAGCATGTGGCGGGATTTGATTTTGGCGCGTTCAACCCAGAGGAACACGGGGAGGGTCATCATGAACACGTTGATGCCGCAGAAGTACCACGCTAGCTCGATAAGGTTCCAGTTGGCGGTAGGCATGAGTGAGATGTAACTGAGGTAGGTGATGGCGAATCCGATGATGAACATGGGGATTGTGATGCCGTAGAGTTTTGCTGCTGAGCAGCGGATGGGGTGACGCATCAGGTAGGAGGCCAGTATCATGTAGCCGAGGAAGCCGGAGGTGTAGTAGAATATGCCAAATGTATTCCAACTGCAAGCGCCCCATATTCCCATGTTGCCGAAGTTTCCGCGAAAACCGAGGTCGGGGGCGAAGTATTGGATATAGGGAGCCATGAGTGTGAATGCCCAAATTACAAGGACGGTACGGATGTCACGGTCGGAGGCGGTGTCGAGCCAATGGCTGACAATGGGTAACACGAGGTAGATTCCGATGAGCATGTAAACGTACCAGAGCGGGGTGGTGTCGTAGTTGAAGTTGAATACCCATGTGTAGAGGCGGTTTATGAGGGTGTCAACGTTATAAGGGCCGACAAGGGACATATTTGCCGGGTCGGGCCATACGTAGTTGAAGGCGAGGAAGTTTATGACGGGGAGGGTGAGTGACCAGAATATGAGAGGCCAGAGTATGCGGCCGATTCGCTTGCGATAGAATGCGGTGAGGGTTGTGTTTTGTTTCACTGGGAAGAGGAGCACTCCGGACATCATTGCAAACAAGGGCACACAGGGGCGCATGAGGCTGCCTATGATGGCACCGATTGTGAAATCGTCCTGGTTAACGCCGAACATGGAGGTGTAGTTGTCGCAGCAGTGGGAAACGACAACCATTGCAATGGCAAGGACGCGGAGAAAGTCAATCCAGCCAATGGTTTCTCGCTTGCGAAGGCTGGCGACGGGGCTGTGAGGAGACATACTATTGGTTGTTAGCAAATGTGATATTGCAAAGTTACGAAAATTTTTTTTGAAGAATCCAAATAGAAACGCACAGTTTTGCCAACAAACCGGAAAAGGAATGGGAAATCCTACTTTCGGAAGCTTCCGAGCACCACCGTAACCATCTCTTTTTGACTGAGGGGGGTTGTAATAAAATCAGACTCGAACGCTGATTTTACGGCGTTCGAGTCATACTATTTTCCCTATTTGTTTTTTTATCGGACAGCAATATAATGTTTAGGGTTATCGGAGCATACCCATCAGTGGAGCAATGAATCCGTTGTTTGGATCGCCGTCGGCGTCAACGATTGTAAACCATAACAGCAATAAAAGAATCAGAATTATTGCGCCGATGGCTGTCCAGGCAGCTCTTTTGTTAGTCTTTTTTCTATTTTCCTTTTCGCTCATAATAAATAGTTGTTAAGTTGATTTAATTTTATAACAACCATTGAACCGTTTGGTTCAAGCGCCGGTCTCCTTCAGGAATTTTTCGTGATAGGAATCGAGGATGAGCCTGATAGCGGTGCCGATCTTTGCATATGCCTCCTTGTCGAGGTTTGCAAGTGATGCGCGTACCGACCATTTCGGTCCGTCGAAGCCATCGCCGTTGAGCAGTACGACCGATGTCTCATTGGCCAGTCTTACGACGAAGTCGAGCGGCTCATAGTTCTTATTCAGATAGTTGGCAAAGTCGTCGCCGTAGAATTTGCGAGCCCATACCATGACGTCGATCTCCGAATAGTAGCCTGCGCGGAGAGGGTCAGGGAGGAGAGTGAATCCGGTCTTATCCCAGAGTGTGTGAAGGCGTTCCTGAATGATCTCGTGCATCCGTTTCTTGTAGGCATCCTCGGTGTCAGCTAATGACATTCCGGCAAAGAGTGCCATCTGAATCTGCTGGGGAGTTGACAGGCCGGCAGTGTGATTGAGCGCTACCATGCGGCTGTCAGCTACCAGTCGGTCGATAAACTTGATTTTTGCAGGATTGAGCGAGAGGGTCGAGTAGCGACGGTTGAGGTCCTTCTTCTCGTCGGCGGGAAGCTGAGATATCAGTTTATCGAAGATATTGTCGGCAGCGGCGGCTATCACCGCAAGACGCCAACCTGTTGCGCCGAAATATTTTGAGAACGAGTAGACGCAGAGCGTGTTTCTCGGGATCTCATACATCAGCGACTTGAAGTTGTCGATAAATGTGCCGTAGACATCGTCGGTGACGATCATCAGATTCGGGTTGTCATTCTTTACAATGTCGATAATCTTGTCGGTCACCTGCTTTGACAGAGCATAGGATGGGGGATTGGACGGGTTGACGAGGCAGAGAAGCTTGATTGACGGGTCACGCAGCTTATCGAGTTCTGCATCAGTATATTGCCATGTGTGGAATCCATCGCTTTCTGACTTGTTGGCTGTCACCTTGACGACATCAAAGTCGAAGCGGTCAAGCTCCGGAATCTCAAGATAGGGGGTGAAGATAGGGGTCATGATAGCGATTTTGTCTCCCTTCTTGACGAGATGGTTGACGGCCAGAGAATCAAAGATGTAGCACATGGCTGCCGTGCCACCCTCAGTGGCAAAGAGGTCAAACTGAGGCTTCTCGGCATCAGCTCCGTCGCCCATCTCTTTGGCGAGATAGTCGCGGGCGATGATCTCGGT
>JAAVFS010000057.1 GCA_014800605.1 Bacteroidales bacterium
ATACGCCTTGCCCCCTTAGGGAAAGGGCCGATGTGTCCGCTGACCGATAACGCGAAGGCTGCCCTTAACTATCTGAACAGGGAGCTCTACCACACCATACTGCAGGTGGAGATCGCCCTGTGCGGAGTGAATGGCTATTGCCCCGAGATCTACGACACCTGGTGCACCATCAGCGACTCCATGGCGGCCATCTACGACTACATGAAACCCTACATCGAGCTCGCCGTAGACCATCCCGACCTGGAGTTCTAAAAAATTAGCCACGGCATACTCGAAGTAGACCATGGCTAATATAAGATGACTAAGTTGTCAGATTAGTAGTTGCGAGCGAAGATGACGCGCTGGGCAGAAGGCTTTCCGGTCACCATGCACTTGCCGGGGGTCTTGTCGCCGTCGAGAGGGATGCAACGGATAGTAGCTTTAGTCTCTTCCTTGATCTTCTCTTCAGTTTCGGTAGTGCCGTCCCAGTGAGCAAGGATGAAGCCACCTTTTTCGATTTCTTCCTTAAATTCGTCATAGGTCTCGACTGTGCGGGTCATCTCCTCGCGATGCTTGAGAGCCTTGCGATAGATATTTTCCTGGATCTCTTCGAGGAGCTTGGCAACATAGTCGGCGATGCCGTCCAGAGGTACAATCTGCTTTTCGAGTGTGTCGCGGCGCATGAGTTCTACAGTCTTGTTCTCAATGTCGCGGGCGCCGATAGCCAGACGTACGGGGACACCCTTGAGTTCGTAGTCGGCAAACTTGAAGCCGGGACGCTTATTGTCGGCATCATCATATTTGACGCTGATCCCGAGGGCACGAAGTTCGTTGATGATCGGGTCTACAGTTTTAGAGATCTCGGCAAGCTGCTCGTTGTTCTTGAAGATAGGTACGATTACGACCTGGATAGGAGCGAGGTGGGGAGGAAGCACGAGGCCATTGTCGTCAGAGTGGCTCATGATCAGGGCACCCATCAGGCGGGTAGATACGCCCCAGGAGTTGGCCCAAACGTATTCGGGTTTGTTGTCTTTGTTGACGAAGGTCACGTCAAATGCCTTGGCGAAGTTCTGGCCAAGATTGTGTGAAGTGCCTGACTGAAGAGCCTTGCCATCCTGCATCATAGCTTCGATGGTATAGGTATTGAGTGCGCCGGCAAAGCGTTCGTTGGCGCTCTTTACACCCTTTATGACGGGCATTGCCATATATTTCTCAGCAAAGTCGGCATACAGATTGATCATCTGCACAGTACGTGCCTCTGACTCTTCGGCGGTAGCATGGGCGCAGTGGCCTTCCTGCCATAGGAACTCAGCTGTGCGCAGGAACATGCGAGTGCGCATCTCCCAGCGCATCACATTTGCCCACTGGTTGCAGAGGATGGGGAGGTCGCGATAGGAGTGAATCCAATTCTTATATGTGCCCCAGATGATGGTCTCGGAGGTCGGGCGCACTATGAGTTCTTCCTCAAGACGAGCGTCGGGATCGACAATGACGCCATTGCCGTTAGGGTCGTTTTTGAGACGGTAGTGAGTGACTACGGCACATTCCTTGGCAAAGCCTTCCACGTGCTCAGCCTCGCGGCAGAGGTAAGATTTCGGGATCAAGAGGGGGAAGTAGGCATTCTGCACGCCTGTCGCTTTGAACATCTCGTCGAGAGTGTGCTGCATCTTTTCCCATATTGCGTAGCCGTAGGGCTTGATCACCATACAGCCTCTGACTGCCGACTGCTCGGCGAGGTCAGCTTTTACTACAAGTTCGTTATACCATTGCGAATAGTTTTCGCTTCGCTTGGTAAGATTCTTCAATTCAGTAGCCATTGCTTTTTTATCGAATAATGATTTGAATTGCAAATTTAGTAAATATTCTCGTATCTTTATTTCTATCCATAATAAAAATAGGCTTGTTTTTATCCGACTCGATCGTCCGGCTCTGATAAACATGGCAATTTCTCTCAAAAAGAAAGTGCGGAAATGTTTGTA
This sequence comes from Bacteroidales bacterium, assembly GCA_014800605.1. Lineage (GTDB taxonomy): Bacteria > Bacteroidota > Bacteroidia > Bacteroidales > Muribaculaceae > JAAVFS01. Next base: position 1,959 of record JAAVFS010000057.1, read on the forward strand.
TGTTAGCAGCAAAATCACTACCTTTGCACTGCTTTTTGAGCATCCCCGTGTGATGGGAAATTAAGGAGCACTTAATTTTGAGTAACACAATTATTTAATTCAAAACAATGAACACATTTAAACTTGCAGCCGAGCCCCGTGTTGATCTCGGCAAAAAAGCTGCTAAAACTCTTCGCAGCGAAGGTAAAATCCCCGTTGTCCTCAATGGTGGCGATGTTTTCGAACTCCCCTTCAAAGGCACTCTTCAGCCCGGTGAAAAGATCGTTGAGATCGGCGACGGCAAAGGTATGATCACTACCGACCTCACTGTTACCAACGAAGCAGTTCGCAAACTCATCTATACTCCCGACATCTTCGCTGTAGAGCTCGAATACAACGGCCAGAAGAAAATGGCTGTCCTCAAAGAGATCCAGTTTCACCCCGTTAAGGACAATGTCCTCCACCTCGATTTCCTCGAAGTTAATGACAAGAAGCCCGTCGTAATGGAAGTTCCCGTTAAGCTCGAAGGTCACGCTGAAGGTGTTAAGGCCGGTGGTAAGCTCAGTCTCTCTATGAAGAAAATCAAAGTTAAAGCCGTTTACACAGCTATCCCCGAACGTGTTGTTATTAATGTTGACAACCTTGGCCTTGGCAAGACAATGCAGATCGGCGACCTCCACTTCGAAGGTCTTGAGCTCGTTAACGCTAAGAATGCTGTCGTTTGCGCCGTTCAGCTTACTCGTGCCGCTCGTGGTGCTCAGGCTAACGCCGGTAAGTAATCGAGCATAAATAGCTTATGAAATATTTGATTGTTGGGCTTGGCAATATCGGTCTTGAGTACCGCGATACCCGCCACAACATCGGTTTTATGATATTGGACGCCTTTGCTGAGGCGTCCAATATTACTTTTTCAACCGAGCGTTATGGCGACATTGCCCGTACTCGACTGAAAAACAAGCAGCTCATCCTGCTTAAGCCCTCTACGTATATGAATCTCAGCGGTGTTGCCGTCCGCTATTGGGCTCAAAAAGAGAATATCCCGGTCGATCATATCCTCGTGCTCGTCGATGACCTCGCACTTCCTTTCGAAGCTATACGCCTGAAGCCTTCGGGTAGCGATGCCGGACATAATGGACTGAAGAATATCGCCCAGATGCTCGGCACTGCCTCATATCCCCGCTTGCGGTTTGGCATCGGCCATGACTTTCAGCCCGGTATGCAGGTCGACTATGTGCTCGGGCAGTTCCCTCGTGACCAGCGCGCGCAGTTACCGGAGCGTATCGACGTCGCTATCGAGGCCATGAAGGCATTCTGCCTTGAAGGAATCGGCAACGCGATGTGCAAATTTAATAACAAGTAATTGCTCGACTTTTACTATGGCTATAACCGAAGAACGAGTTGACAAATGGATGTGGGCCATGCGCATCTTTAAGACGCGCACAGTGTCCTCTGATGCCTGTAAGAAAGGGCGTATTACTATCGGTCCCGGTGATGGCGTGCTTGCCAAACCTTCGCGTACTATCAAAGTCGGCGACATCGTCAATGTACGTAAGCCTCCCGTGACATACTCATTCCGCGTAAAGGCCCTGACGGAAAATCGACTTGGAGCAAAATTAGTGCCCGACTACATGGAGAATATTACTCCTCAGTCGCAGTATGATCTGCTTGATGTTGTGAAAATCAGTGGGTTCATTGATAGACGTAAAGGTCTTGGCCGTCCTACGAAGAAGGAGGGTCGCGAGTTGCAGCGCTTCACTGATGAGGCTACCGACTCAATGGGTTGGGATTTCGATTTTGACTTCGATGACCTCGAAGATGGCGACGAATAGCTTCTGTTGGATTACGTATTAATAGTCTGAGCACAAGCCGCTCAGATCATACGCATAAACTCTTCGCGCAGTTCGGGATTTTCGGCAAAACGTCCTGAATATTCCAGTGTGACTGTCGAGGAGTTCTGTTTTTCTACTCCACGCATCTTCATGCAGAGATGGTCGGCTTTGCAGGCTACAATGACGCCATGCGCGGCAAGCGATTCTCCGACAGCTTTGCACACCTGGGCTGTCAGTCGCTCCTGTACCTGAAGTCGTCTTGCAAAGACATTGACTACACGGGCCAGCTTGCTAAGTCCGATCATATTGCCGTTAGGAATATAACCGATTGATATTGTACCGAAAAAGGGGAGGATGTGGTGCTCGCAGAGCGAGTAGAATTCGATATCTTTTACTACGATAATCTTCGATCCGGCGTATTCGAAGATGGCCTGCTTCATGACCTCAGATGCGCTCTCTCGATACCCTTTAGTCGCGAAGTACATAGCTTTGGCAGCTCTGACAGGGGTCTTGACAAGACCCTCACGTGTGGGATCTTCTCCACAGAGCTCTATAATAGCGCGGTAGTGCTCAGCCATTTGGCTGATTATTTCGTCTTCGGAAAGGTTGTGTTTCGGAGTATTCATCGGTGTGTTATCTCCCAGTGCTTATGCGGTCTCTAACTATACGCACTTCGCGAGCAAACTCGGGGAAGGCGCGCTTGATCTCATCGGCAGCTGCTTCGGCATCAAACTCGGTACGGAAATCACCGACTTTAAGACGCCAGTAGGGGCTGTTGTAGACTATGTAAGTCTCATATTCCGGGAATCGCTCGTTGAGTCGGCGTTCCTTTGCCTTTGCTTCTCGCTGGGATGTCTTCTGATTATTGTCTGAGAATACCTGAATTCTGAATCCATTGATCCGCTGGCGCTCACCGGTTTGCTGCGATGCGGCTGAGTCATCCGCATCGGCCGATTCGCTCTGGGTCCCGCCGGCGGTCTGGCGCGCACGCTCTATCCGGTTGGCGAGGGCTGAGGGCTGGACGATGGTCAGATTGTTAACTGAGTCAGGACGTGAGCCATCAGCTTCCTCTGACATGGCACCGGATTGGTCATAAGAGGGTAGGGAAGCAGGGCTCTGAGCCTGTGCGGTACCCATAGCACATAGAATGCAAATTGCTGATAGCTTTGGTTTTCTCATGATTGATATAAATTGAAATTACAACGCAGGGTTCTGTCGGCCAATCGCTGACTGCTTCCCCCGTGCGTTGTAATTATTCGGTATGAAATTATGCTCTTTAATTAGAATGCATTGACAATACCCATGAATGACTCTGCCTGAAGGGCAGCGCCACCGATCAGGCCACCGTCAACGTCGGGCTTAGCGAAGAGGGCAGCAGCGTTAGAGGGCTTGCAGCTACCGCCATAGAGGATTGAGGTGTTGTCAGCAACTTCCTTGCCATACTTGTCAGCGATCACGCCACGGATGAATGCGTGCATCTCTTCAGCCTGGTCGTCGGTAGCAGTCTTGCCTGTACCGATAGCCCATACGGGTTCGTAAGCGAGGATAATCTTGCCGAAGTCTTCAGCTGAGAGGTGGAAGAGTGCGTCAGCGATCTGAGCCTTAACTACTTCGAAGAAAGTGCCGTTTTCGCGCTCTTCGAGAACTTCACCGATGCAGAAGATGGGGGTGAGGTTGTTTTCGAATGCGAGAGCTACTTTTTCTTTCAGTGTCTCTGAGGTTTCGCCGTAGTACTGACGACGCTCTGAGTGGCCGAGAATAACGTATTTTGCGCCGGTTGAAGCTACCATAGCAGCTGAGATTTCACCGGTATATGCACCGCTTTTGTGGTCAGCGCAGTTTTCAGCACCAAGACCGAGCTTGTTAGCGTCAATTACGTCGTTGACAGAAGCGAGATGTGTGAAAGGTACGCAGATGATTACTTCGCATTTGGGTGTTACACCTTTGAGAGCTTCATTTACGTCTTTTGCAAGACCGATACCTTCCTGGAGAGTGGTATTCATCTTCCAGTTGCCGGCTACAATTTTCTTTCTCATTGTTTATCTATTTTTATTTAAGAGTTAATGTTCTTTTACGAGCTACAAAGTTAATGAAGTTTTTCCAATATTCAGAGCAGTAATTGCATAAATTAAGCTGATTATTGTTTGTCGGACCCGGGGTGAGTGGCTTTTCGCCGCAGGATTATGAGGCTGATTATTTGTAGAACCCATATCATGCCGAGAAGTGAAAGGAGGCCAACCGAGAGAGAGGCGAAGATGCCTTTCCCATTAAATCTCAGCTCATTGATGTCGCTTTCGCCGGATGTCACCTTTTCCACCTTCTTGAGGTCGATAGAGCTTATGGTGCGTTTCCATTTGATTATGCCATCCTCGACAAAGATCATTGACATGATGCCTCTGACAAGCTCTTTGAGCTGGGTGTCGTCGGCCATGTAGCATGGATATTCAGCCATCGAAAGGTTTTGCCACTCGGCGATCTTTTCGGGCCCGGCAGCTATCAGTGCTATCATTTCGCAGTCATGCTCCTGGAGGTAGTCGTTTAGCTCATTGATGACGTAAGTGTCTGAGAGATCGGCTCTGGCGGGCTCGCTCATGATCAGGAGCAACTGCCTCCCATCATCGGTGAGTACCTCCTCCGTAACATCTTCCTCCGTGGCAGGATCGAAGATGGTTAGCCTGGCCCCTGATTCTTCACCCCCCTTGCGACCGACAAAGGAGTAGGTCTCATCTTCGGGCAGATCGTCAATGCCGAATTCATATTCGATGCCGTCTTTTTCGTAGACAAAAGTGATGTTGTCGTTTTGCTCCTCGGCTACGATAGACGCCCCTTCAGGATATGGACGGAAATCAATCATGGGCTGCACAAGGTAGCTCAGCAGTCCGACAGCGCCGATGTATAGGGTTGTGACAACACCGATAATCCACTGAAGGGCCGAGTGGTAGAGACCATTTATCCGGTTATTGTAGATTACAAGAGGGATAAGCATACCCGTGATTACCACATTCTTGGCGAATGTCCAGAAGTTGCTTAACACAATGAAGTCGCCGAAGCATCCGCAGTCGTCCACAGGATCCTTGATGAGTATATACAGCGTCAGCGGGAGCATGAACGCCCCCATCAGGGCAAGCATCAGCCGCGGGACGATTCTACGGTAGCATCCGACGGCAAGCATGCAGCCGGATACGAACTCAAATGTCGACAGGCACAGAGCACCGGTCAGAACTATTGTGCGGGGAATGTCCCATCCCCATACACTCAGGTAGTCTTCAATCTTGTAGATGAATCCCCAGGGGTCAAGATTTTTTGCGAGTCCGGAGATGATGAAAACCCCTCCGACCAGAATGCGGAAAATCCAGATCAGCGGAGTGGGGAAGTGGCGCGACTGCATATCACCGATCTTAGGCATCGAGTTTTATTATGCCAAAAATGGCATAATTGATCATGTCCATATAGTTGGCGTCAATCCCTTCGGAGACGAGTGTCTCGCCATTATGATCCTCAATCTCCTTAGTGCGCATCAGTTTCATCAGAATCAGGTCAGTATAGGATGAAACCCGCATCAGACGCCACGCCTCGTCATAGTCATGATTTTTTGCGATCATCAGTTCACGGGTCTTTGCCATAAAGCGATCGTAGAGCTTAATGGCTTCTTCGACAGAGATATCCTTTTTGTCGGAAGTGCCGAGCTCGAGCTGGATAAGTCCGATAATGCCATAATTGACTATCCCTATAAATTCAGGGAGGATACCTTCATCCACCATCGCACACTTTTTAGTCTCGAGAGAGCGGATTCGGTTGGCTTTAATTAATATTTGGTCGGTGACAGACTGGGGGCGCATGAGACGCCAGGCAGCCCCATAGTCATTTAATTTCTTTGTATAGAGATTTCGACACTTCTCGATAGCGTCGTCAAATTCTTTAATAGTATGTTCCATTTCAGCGAGATAACTTTAGTAATGCAAATGTATGTAAAATTTTTTTGAAAAAAAAGTGTCAAATATTTTGCAGATTAAAGAATCCTTTCTACCTTTGCACTGTCAAAACGAAATACCTGCAACGAGCGAGTTGAAAAAGAGTTTTGATTAACACATAGATTGCCTTGTGGTGTAATGGTAGCACGTCGGATTCTGGTTCCGCCTGTGAGGGTTCGAATCCTTCCAAGGCAACTCTACAAAGAGCTAAGTCAAACTGATTTAGCTCTTTTTTTTATACATTAACACGTACCGGAGGCAATATCGGGTCAGTAGCAAAAAAAGGGTCAATGTAAAAAGATGGTTGTTAAAATTCAGTATGCGTGTAATTTTTTTGTCCGAATGGAGCGAGCCCTTAGGCTCGACGGCTTGCCGCAATAGCCCGGCGGTTGTGCTGCAACTCCTTGTTATTAAATAAAATAGCAGAGCGATTTCGGAAATGGCACGCTAACAAAATATTCCGTATTTGCAACTTTTTGGTCTAAAAATTTGTTTGATTGAGGCAAAGTTACTAACTTTGCAACATCTCACCAACCAGGCGTTGAAAGAGAAACGGGAGCGGTCATTGCCGCTCCTTGCTTTTTATATACTCATCATATTCCTTCAGAAATTTCTTTTTACGCCATTCATGCTCAATAAGGTATGCAGTCCAAGGAAGTAGATAACCATTACCTTTACGTAGAATAACGACATAGTTCTCAGCCTCGTGCAAAATTAAGACATTCGTTTTGGATCCACGAGTGTTTTCCCAAACACGCAGATAAGGGTGTTCACTATTATTAATTATAAACGAAGGCCATTTTATACGTTCTAATCTTCTTAAATCAGGAAGACGATTCTGTTCATCCTCACCCTTAGATGTCATATGCCAAAAGGTAGCCTCTTTACCATCCGAAATTGGGTACTTCTTTAGCCCCAATCTAACTCCCCTAAAGGTTGGACGATTGCGAATAAATTCATCTGTGAATATATTATAAACGGCTTCAAGATACTGTGCAAAATTACCTCCGAACTCCGAAAGTTCGATTAACTCAGGTAACTCAAGATACGATTCTATCTCAATGCATTCTTCCATGCCAAAAGAAAAGATTAAATTTAGGTTCGAGAAGCCAAGTATTTGAGGTAAGAGAATATCCGCTCCTTTGGCGAATCAAATCAATTAATGCTAACTTAGCAGCATTTGTATTAAGCCCACGATTACTGTATGAAAGTGCTCCGATTAAAAGGTCAGTAAGCCCCATAATTTCGACTTCATGAGAACGGATTTGCTGAACTCTATGAATCATTTGGCGGTTGAAATCAAACCTACTATTACATAAAACATCGTGTAATTTTTCAACCTTACTTTGACTGCGTGTATCTTTGATGTCAATATAAATAGCATATTCATTCCCAGGGGTAAATATTCGACTTAACATCAAGAAGTAAGCACGATAATAGAAGTCATCATGAGTCAAGTTGAAGCTTTGCAGAATGAGTTCTCTCTTGTTAATGATTATAGCCCTAAAAGATAAGCAACTATAATCGAAGAAAAAGTTTACGAGAGCCTTGTAATACTCCAATTTCGATGGTGAGACTTTATTCCATTTAATCTCAGTATCTCGATACACTCCGTATTGAGCTTTTATAGCTCTTATACGATCTGATGTTTGTTTTTTTAGCTCATTGGGGCAGGTGATTCCACCAATTACCATTATGAAATCGTTGTCACGACCATTTTGGAGATGACAACTTTCATCGCAATATATATTGAAAAGATTGTATGGCATAATCAAATCCTGTTGTGTAGGTTATCAATGAATTTGTCGAGGTCGGTGTATTCAAAGAGACCCGACAACTCACCCGTGTTCTCGTTATTATCGCAGTCAACCCAGCCGTCATGCACCGGCTCGCCGTTGTAGGTGTCTAAATTGTCGATATAGTTCATTCGTAAGTAAGAACAAAAATAGATTCATCACCGCAAATGTTACGAATTTTTACTCGCAACGGTCTTTCATCCGAAGTAATTTTACCATTCCAAAAGTTACGGGTCTTAGCACCGTTAATAGAAATAAAGCTATCAGGTTCTATGCAGATCTCCTCAGAACTATTCCATGATGCATTTGGGTCTGCGTTTATGCAGTCAACACTAATCCATTCAATAGCTTCAAGTCCATTATCGCTTAGATTTATTTCCATGCTATTAGCAGTACCGTTGAACGCTGATTTTAGGTTAAATTCGTCAATCTTTTGCTTAACCCTATCGGAGACAAAAGAAATAACATCAACCTCCCACTTAGTCATAAGACCATCCTGAACTTCTTTGACATCAAATTCAGCTTCATCCTGTGCCACGAGATTATCAAGCACTATTTTCAAATCTCGAAACTCAATTTCAATCCCTGTATTATTATGAGAACTGATATACTCATTTATAAGAGTCTTGTCTTCAAGGTCTATGTAATATACAATAACTTTTTTGATGGTTTCGAGTTGCGAAAGTTCTTCGTAGATTAGCTTGTGAATTGTCGCAACAGATACAACTCGCGCTTCAGCACCTTCCACCAATGTAGGCAAGTACACAGGCATTTTACCAAACTTTGAGTCATTTATTACTCCTTTCCAATATGGGGATATAGATCTGTCAGGGACTAAACCCTGAATAAGAGAAGGTAGGATTTTGTCTGTTTGCACAGGATTCCTAAAAAGTGTAACGCCATCTTTAATTTCAAGCAACTGAAATTCAGAATTTTCTTTTACAAGGCGATCACGTGTGGTTTCAATACTGTTCGCGTTAATATCAACATGAACAAATTTACGACCGAGTTTAGATGCAACAGCCGCTGTTACACCACTTCCACCAAAGAAATCAGCAACAATCATTCCTTTATTAGATGCGGCAGAAATAATTTTGGTAAGGAGAGCTTCGGGTTTTTGAGTTGCATAGTCAACGCGCTCATTGGCTGCTTGATTTACGATATCAATAAACCAATAATCAGATGGGGCAAATCCTTCTCCGAGATAATCACGCACCACCAACTCAGGATGGGTTTCCTCCCACTTGGGATCTACATCTTTGGCTCCCTTTATAGGGCTGCCGTTTATACCTCTACCACATAGACGATAATACCCTTTTTCGTCCTTTAATTTGTACTTTTTTATTGTTGCTTCAGAATAACCTTGGATAACATTTGGATCGTTCCAGTTATAGACATATTCTTCAGGATTCATAGAGTACCAAAATATGTCGTGATGTTTACGATTGAAATATTTCTTTCCAAACTGTCTTGTTTGGTAACACCAAACAATATTATTAAGGAAGTTAGTTTGCCCAAAAATTTCATCCATTAATACCTTTATGTAATGACTAATATTATAGTCAAGATGCACAAATATAGTTCCAGTAGGAGATAGGACAGATTTAATCGCCATCAGATTTTCATACATCCAATTTAGATATTTTTCTTTATCCCAAACGTCA
>JAAVFS010000058.1 GCA_014800605.1 Bacteroidales bacterium
CATGACGCGCCTCCGGCGCTGATAATGCTGTCGCCGATAGATGGGTCGTCCACGCGCAGAGCGTGTGTGAGCAACATGCCATGCGGGATTCCCCTACGGGCTGTGGTGAGTATGCGTTCAGGTAGTCGTGCCACGGGGTGGCTAAACCTTGTTAACCGCGGGTTCTTGAACCCGTGGAAAGCGCTATCTCGCCACGACAGTTAGTCCCGGAGGGACTACACTACGTCTATAACGCCTTATAGGCTTTAATCGGCGTCCCAAAGAGGGACGCCAGTCCCAGACCATACTGATACCCTGCACGTGTCGCTGCGCTCCACGTACGGGGTTACTGATTAATCGGCATACCTGCGGCACGCTACCTGTCATGAGCTACCGAAGCACAACCTATGAGGATGACAACTATGCAGTTAACGGCAGATTAGGAGCGTCCTCTTTTGGGACGCTGATTACCGGTAACCGGGTACGTGGATCGGAGCGACACGTACCCGGCAGACGACCACTCTCCCGCTACCTGCCCCGCATATCAGAGAAAAGGGTCCAGCAGCACGCCACGATGCCCTGAGCTACCGAGTCGCGCTCTATGAGGATGCATGGGTGTACCGGCAGCACGCCACCTGCCCCGCATAGCAGGGCAAGGGAGCAAAAGGTAATTAGAGAGGACATCGATTATGAAGTAACCCTGTACGTCGAGGCGCGATAGCGCCGGCGTGCAGGGCAGACGTGTAAAACCGAAGAGGGCATCCGCCGGAGGCCGATTATAGACGCTAAAGAGAAAGAAAGAGAAAAAGAAAAGCGCCCTGTGCGGTAGGCACAGGGCGCTTAGTGGTGAATTATTGTGTTAATTCAGATTATTTTTCGTTGATGGTTACGCAACGGTCGAGAGCTACATACTTAGCACCGAGGTCGCAGAGGTTGCCGTTGTTGATGGTAGCTTCGAGCTGAGAAGCGGGAACACCATTGCGAACGAGCTGCTTCTGTACGCTGTTAGCACGGTTGTGACGGAGCTTAACGTTGTAAGCGTCGGTGCCGGTGTAGTTGTCAGCGTAGCCGGTGAGAACGTACTTCTGGTTGGGGTTGCTCTTCATGATGTCAGCGATAGCACCAAGTACGTTGCGGTCTGAGCGGTTGAGTGTGTAAGAGTTGATGGGGAAGTAGATAGTAGCGAGGGGAGCTTCGGGAGCAGCTACTACAGTCTGAACGGGACGTTCGAGACAAGCCTTGAGCTGAGCTTCGAGGTCGGCGATGCGAGCATCAGCAGCCTGGAGACGAGCGCGGAGAGCGTCGCAGTTTTCGGGCTCAACAAATACGGGAACAACGGGTGCGCTCCATGTAGATTTGCCGAAGTTGTAGTTGAAACCGATAAGTACCTGACCGCCGTAAGACTGACCGTTGTTGGTGTAGTCGATGAGGCTCTTGTCGCTACCGATGATGCGGAGGTCGATGAGGAACTGCCAGTGGTCAGAGAGACGGAAGGTGTTCAGAAGACCAACGCGACCTACGATAATGTTATTGTTAACATCTTTCCAGTCGCCGGCACCGTTCTTAGCGTAACGTACAGCAACACCAGCACCTGCATAGAGTGATGCGTTGTAGACGCGGGTGGGGTTGTAGCCACACCACCAGTTGGTGAGGTTGAGTAATCCGTCAACTGAAGCGCTGAAGTTGTTCATCTTGTATTCAGCTTTGCTCTGGAACCATTCGAGGTTAGCGCGAACACCCCACTTGGGAGAGAACCACTTACCAACGCTGAGCTGTACATCGGGAGCGATGCGATCCTTGAAGTCAACGTTGTGGCCTTCGCGGTTGTTGAGTGCGCTTACACCGCCTTCGATACCGAGGAACCAGTTGTCACGGAAACGATTTTCTAATACGCCCTGAGAGGGATCTTCTACGAGCACTGCAACGTTTTCGTTCTGTGCTACCATGCTCTGTCCTAAGAACAGTGCGCATGCGATTGCGAAAAATGACTTTTTCATAAACAGATAAAAATATTGAATTTGTAATTTCTTCTAAATAGTTGAAACTTAGATGTTAATGAACTTACTGCTTATTCAGGGGTCAAAATTACAACTATTTTTTTAATTCTTAGTTAATTTTGGGGAATTTTTTTGAATTTTTTTTGAATTTCTCACCACAGAGTTTTTGCTCTGTTTAAAATACTAAATGTTTTTCGTTCAAAAAAGTTCACTTCCCGATAAATTTTAACACTTGGTCGACGATATTCTGTACTGTGAAGCCGAATTTTTCGTCAAGGACTTTGTATGGAGCGGATGCGCCGAAGTGGTCGAGGCCGAATACGGTGCCATGGTCGCCGACGAGTCCTTTGAGTGTGGAGGGGAGTCCGGCTGTGAGGCCGAATACGGGCACTCCGGCGGGGAGGACTGTCTTGCGATAGTCGGCGGGCTGCTCTTCGAAGAGTCCGATTGAGGGGATTGAGACTACGTTGCAGGGGACGCCGCCGGCCTGAAGCTCTACGGCTACTTCGCAGAGGAGCGAGACTTCTGAACCGTTGCCTAACAGAATTACCTGGGGATTGGGTACTGACATTACTGTGTATGCGCCTTTCTCGGCTTTGGTGGCCTCGGCATAGCGCTGGCCGGGCTCTGCGGGTAGGTCTTTGATGTTCTGGCGCGAGAGGATGAGTGCGGTGGGGGTAGACTGATTCTCGAGGGCCATCTTCCATGCTACGCTTGTTTCTGCGCTGTCGCCGGGGCGGAGTACGAGGACGGAGGGCTTGCCAGAGAAGTTTTTGAGCTGCTCCATGAGTCGGATCTGAGCTTCCTGCTCGACGGGCTCGTGGGTGGGACCATCCTCACCTACGCGGAAGGCATCGTGTGTCCAGATGTATTTTACGGGAAGCTCCATGAGCGCTGCGAGGCGTACGGCGGGCTTCATGTAGTCGGAGAATACGAAGAATGTGCCGCAGGCTGCGATGCAACCGCCGTGGAGTGCGATGCCGTTCATGACTGAGGCCATGGTGAGCTCGGCTACGCCTGCCTGGAGGAATGCGCCTGAGAAGTCGCCGCTCTTGAAGGCAGTGGTTTTTTTGAGGAATCCGTCGGTCTTGTCGCTGTTGGCGAGGTCGGCGCTGGATACGATCATGTTGCCTACTTTTTCAGCGAGTACGCTCAGTACGGTAGCTGAGGCATTGCGTGTGGCGTCGTCGGCTTTATGTACGATTGCGCTGAAGTCGATTTCGGGGAGACGGCCTGCGATGTAGTCGGCAAGCTGTGCAGCCTTTTCGGGGTTGGCGGCTGCCCATGCTTTCTCCTCTTCGTGGCGTTTGGCGACGATGGCTTTAAGCTCTTCGTTGCGCTTTGCATAGAGCTCTTTGACGTCGTCCCAGATTACCCAGGGATTCTCGGGATCTCCACCGAGATTCTTGACGGTAGCTGCATAGTCGGCGCCTGACTTGCTGATGGGCTGGCCGTGGGTGGAGCACTGACCTTCGAAGTTGGTGCCGTCGGCTTTGACGCAGCCACGACCCATGACGGTATGACCGATGATGAGGGTGGGGCGCTCTGTCTCGGCGTGAGCCTGTTCGAGAGCTGATGCGATGGCTACAGGATCGGTGCCGTCGATTTCGATGACATTCCAGTGCCATGCGCGATATTTTGCTGCATAGTCTTCGCGGTCGACATCCTTAACCATTGTAGAGAGCTGCACTTCGTTGCAGTCGTAGAACATGATAAGGTTGCTCAGACCGAGGTGACCTGCAAGGCGTCCTGCGCCCTGTGAGATTTCTTCCTGGATGCCGCCGTCGGAGATGAAGGCATAGGTCTTATGTTCGACTACTGAGCCGAAGCGGGCTGCAAGGAAGCGTTCGGCGATGGCACAGCCTACGGCCATTGTGTGACCCTGTCCGAGAGGACCTGAGGTGTTTTCAACACCGCGCTCGGGATCAAGTTCAGGGTGGCCGGGTGTCACGCTGCCCCACTGGCGGAACTGCTGGAGCTCGGCGATGGTGTATTTGCCTGTAAGGGCAAGGACGGAGTAGAGCATTGTCGACATGTGGCCGGGATCGAGAAAGAAGCGGTCGCGGGCGATCCATGTGGGATTGTCAGGGTCGGTCACCAGAAACTTGGAGTAGAGGACATTGACGAAGTCGGCACCACCCATGGCGCCGCCGGGATGGCCTGATTTCGACTTCTCGACCATTGAAGCAACGAGGACACGGATGTTGTCGGCTGCTTTTGTCAGTAGTGTAGAATCTTGAGTCATAGATTGATTATTAGGGTATTGCTTATTGTTTGTATGATAGGTTAGACTATATATAGCGTTGTCGGATCGCCAGGTAAGTGGCGTCCGACAACGTATGGAGTGTTATATCTGCGTCTGTATATACATTAATAGATATAGCTTGAATACGGGGGATGGGCGATTAGAGATCGCGGAGGTCGAAGGGCTCTTCGTTGACGGGGATGTCGCGGTTGACATTCTTAGAGCCGATGATAGAGTAGTAGAGGATGTAAACGAGCATTGCAACTACGAGCCAGTAGCTGTTGACGTAGCCGAAGTTACGGCCGATCCAGTCCTGGATGTAGGGCATGATACCACCGCCGACTACCATCATCATGAAGATGCCGGATGCTTTGGCTGTATACTTACCGAGGCCCTCGGTAGCGAGGTTGAAGATGCCGCCCCACATTACAGATGTGCAGAGACCGCAGAGGAAGAGGAAGAGACATTTCAAGGGAACTTCGCCACTTGTGATGTTGAGAGCTTCGAATTTAGGTGATTTGAATGTGATGTCCTCGGGGAGGATGATAGCGATGAGCACGAGGATGATGGCTACTGAAGATACGGTGACCATCTGGGTGCGGGTCGATACCTTGCCGCTGATGATAGAGCTCAAGAAGCGTCCGATGAGCATCATGAGCCAGTAGATGGCTGCGAGTGAACCGGCGACAGCGGCTGCGCCTTCAAAGTTCTCACGGCTGATCCATGCGTTGAGTTCGCCGGGGATGCCGATTTCGATACCTACATAGAAGAAGATTGCTACGACTCCGAGGAGGCAGTGGCGGAAGGCGAGTGGAGAGTGCTCGTACTTGACGTTGTGGAGGTTGGCCTGAGGCTCAACGATCTTAATGAATGAGATGATGATGAATGCGAGTACGAAGATGACGATACCGGTGATCACGAGGGGGGCTACGGCTGCCATAGTGGTCTCCTTGGTGAGGGTGCCTACGAGGACGCCTACGAGGAGGGGAGTCAGTGTGCCGGCGAGAGAGTTGAGTGTGCCACCTGTCTGGATGAGCTGGTTGCCTTTGTTACCGCCGCCACCGAGAAGGTTGAGCATCGGATTGACAACTGTGTTGAGCATACATACGCAGCAACCGCAGACGAGAGCGCCGAAGAGGTAGATGAAGAGATTGAGAGTAGTGGGGGTCTCTCCGTTGATGACGATGATGTCATCGCCAACTACGCTTGAGAGGAGCTGGATGCCAAGGCCGATAGCGCCTACAGCGAGAGCGATGAGGGCTGTCTTTTTGTAGCCGAACTTGATGAGCATGTTGCCTGCGGGGATACCCATGAATAGGTAAGCGAGGAAGTTCATGAGGTTACCTGCCATACCGGCCCATTCGTATCTGAAACCCCAGATATTGCCGAAGGGGGCAGCCATGTTGGTAACAAACGAAATCATTGCGAAGATGAAGAACATCGTGATGATCGCAACGAAATTGCTGTTTTTCTTTTGTGTTGCCATTGCTTTTTTAATATTGATTGATTATTAGTTTTTTATGGTCTTAATTAGAGAGATCCAAGGCCGGCGAGCAACTGCTTGTCCTACACTTGTCTTACAAAGGTATAAAAAAAGTTATGACTGTAGGTGCTATTTGTTAAAAAAATGAGTGGACCGATAAAATTTGTTTCAATGTGAGCTGTAATCGCGTATTCCGAAGATGTCGGTGCCGACTCTAATCTGGGTGGATCCTTCGCGGATGGCGATGTCGCGGTCGTCGCTCATGCCCATACTGATGGTGTCGAATCCGCGCAGGTCGGGACAGGTGGCGAGGATCCAGTCGTAGATGGAGCGGATCGCGCGGAAGTCGGCGGTGATGCGCTCGATGTCGTCGGTGTTGGAGGCCATGCCCATCAGCCCGCAGATATGGGTGGCTTTGAGGGTCTCAAATTGGCGGCGGGCGAAGTAGTCGCGGATCTCGTCGGGGGTGAATCCGAATTTGGTCTCCTCAAGGGCTACATGGACCTGCAGAAGAATGCGGGTGACGACTCCGGCTTTCTCGCTTTCACTGTCGATGGCGTCAAGGAGGCGGAGTGAGTCGACGCTTTCGATCAGATAGCACCGGCCGATGAGCTGGCGCACTTTATTGGTCTGCAGGTGGCCGATGAAGTGCCAGCATACGTCGGCGGGGAGCGCTTCGGTCTTGGGGAGGAGCTCCTGGACGCGGCTTTCGCCGAAGTGTCGCTGGCCGGCTTCGTAGGCTTCAAGGATAGCTTCGGTGGGATGAAATTTGGAGACGGCGAGCAGACGCACCTCAGGCGGGAGGGTCGCTGCGATGCGGCGGATATTGTCGGCGATTGTGTCGGGCATTATTCGGGCTTGTCTTCAATGACTTTCATGCGGAAGACGTCCATCAGAGGGGTCTCGGTGATGGAGACAATCTCAAAGTCGGCCATGGTGTCTTTCATGCCGAGCATGAAGGCATCGAGGGCTCCGCGGAAGTCGCTTGCGGCTACGAGTATGAGCGAGGTAGTCTTTTTCTCGGCGGCTGTCTTTTCGTCGATGGTGATGAGTGCGACTTTCACCAGATACCATCTGTCGGCAGAGTCGTCCCAGAATATCTCGGCGATCTTAGTGCGTTTTACGGCTGAGATAGAGAAGTCGCCGGAGATGAAAGGGGTGATCTCTTCGATCATGCGGGCTTCAGCTTCGGTAAAAGAGAGGGCGTCGACGAGATAGGGTTCGTTGACTTTTTTTTGTGCGCCGTTTTCCATTGTCTTGTCGTAGCGCACTTTACATTCAAACCAGTTGGCCATATTCTTGTTTTTTGATGTTTTGGAGAGCAAAGTTAATTGTTTTATTAAATTTTTTTATAGTTTTGTGTTTAATTAACATGAAAGAAATTTCTGACAAAAAGAGTGGTTCTTACAGTCTGCTGAGACGGATTGTGGGAATGTATGTCGACGGGTTTCGCCATATGACTGTCGGCAGAAGACTGTGGCTCATCATTCTGATAAAGCTGTTTATCATCTTTTTTGTCCTGAAGCTGTTTTTCTTTTCAGACACGCTCTCGAGCCGGTATGACACGGATGCGGAGCGTGCGGATGCCGTGAGAAATTCATTAATTAATAGATAGAGAAACCTAAAATTTTAAGACTTATGAATGACTTGGTGAGTTTGGTCGACTGGTCGCGCGCGCAGTTTGCGCTTACGGCGATGGTCCACTGGCTTTTTGTCCCGCTGACCATCGGTCTGTCGCTGATAGTGGCGATCATGGAGACGATGTGGTATCGTACGCGCAACGAGAAGTGGCTGCGCATGACGAAGACCTGGATGAAGCTGTTTGGTATCAACTTCGCCTGTGGCGTAGCGACGGGCATCATCCTGGAGTTTGAGTTTGGTACAAACTGGTCGAACTACAGCTGGTTTGTCGGTGACATCTTCGGAGCTCCGCTGGCTATAGAGGGCATCTTTGCTTTCTTTCTGGAGTCGACATTTATCGCAGTGATGTTCTTCGGCTGGAAGAAGGTGAGCCGCGGCTTCCACTTGGCAGCTACATGGCTGACGGCTATCGGCGTGGTGCTGTCGGCGCTCTGGATTCTGGTGGCTAACGCCTGGATGCAGTATCCGGCCGGCATGGAGTTTGATCCGGCGCAGATGCGTAATGTCATGGTCAGCTTTACCGACGTGGCACTTTCGCCTGTAGCTGTCAACAAGTTCTTTCACACGGTAGCGAGCGGATGGGTGCTCGGCGGCGTGTTTGTAGTCGGGGTGAGCTGTTACCTGCTGCTTCGCGGTCGCAATGAGGAGTTTGCCAAGAGCTCTATCAAGACGGGCGGCTGGGTCGGCCTGGCTGGCATCATCCTGACGATGTGGACCGGCGACGGCTCGGCTGTACAAGTTGGTCGCGTCCAGCCTATGAAGCTCGCAGCGATGGAGGGCCTCTATCGCGGTGAGTGTGGCCAGGGACTCGTTGGTATCGGAGTACTCAATCCAGACAAGAGGCCGGGCGACGATAAGGATGAGATGCTTTTCGGGATCAAGATTCCCAAGGGCCTTTCCATCCTGGCACGCCATGATGCGAACGCATTCGTGCCCGGCATCGACGATCTGATCGACGGCATCGAGCTGACGGCAGACGGCGACACTATATATACTGTATCATACGCTGAGCGTATCGATGCCGGCAAGCGAGCCCAGGAGGCTTTGGCTGCCTACGGCCGTGCTCAGAAAGCGGGCGACACGCTGGCTATGGCTGATGCGGTCGAGCTGCTGAAGGCTGACTATAAGTATTTCGGATATGGCTATTTTGATAGCCCCGAGGACGCTGTGCCCCCGGTGGCGCTGACATTCTACGCCTTCCGCGTGATGGTCATGGCGGGCGGCTACCTGCTGATATTCTTTGCGGCCGCTCTGTTTATGGTCTACAAGCGTCCCAAATGGTTTGACAAGAAGATAGTGCTATGGGGCGGACTTGCCACAATCGCTATTGTCTGGATCTGTAGCGAGGCCGGCTGGATAGTAGCTGAAGTGGGTCGTCAGCCATGGGTAGTGCAGGATCTGCTCCCTTGCCGTGCTGCTATCTCAGGCATCAGCTCCGGATCGGTCATGCTGACATTCTGGCTGTTTGCGGTGCTGTTTACCGGCCTGCTCGTGGCTGAGGTGAGTATTATGATCAAGCAGATCAGAAAAGAGTCGAAAAGGGATATACTTAACGATAAAAACGATTGATTATGAACGGACTACAGATATATTGGTGGACAATAGTCTCTCTGCTGGGCGCTCTGCTTGTGTTCCTGCTCTTCGTGCAGGGAGGTCAGACTTATATCGGCTGCGTGAAGAAGGAGTCGACCCGTAATCTTATAGTGAATGCATTGGGGCGGAAGTGGGAGTTGACCTTTACGACTCTCGTAGTGTATGGCGGAGCGTTCTTCGCATCATTCCCGCTCTTTTATTCGACAAGCTTCGGAGGCGCCTACTGGCTCTGGATGCTGATCCTGCTGAGCTTCATCCTTCAGGCTGTCAGCTACGAGTTTCGCCGCAAGCCTGGTAACGTCTTCGGCCAGCGTACGTATGACATCTTCCTGATGTTCAACGGCTGTGTAGGTTGCGTGCTTCTCGGTGTGGTGGTGGGCACCCTCTTCTTCGGCGCTGACTTCACTGTGACGCGCGGCAATCTGCTTGACGGCTCTGCTCCGGTCATCTCGCAGTGGAATGGCAGCCACGGTCTTGAGGCGATTGCTTCATGGCGCAATATGCTGCTGGGCTTCATGGTGCTCTTCCTGGCCCGTACGCTGGCTGCACTCTACTTCATTAATTCGATCGACGACGGAGCAGAGTTTGCAG
>JAAVFS010000059.1 GCA_014800605.1 Bacteroidales bacterium
CACCGTCCGCGCCTACTCCATGGCCAACTATCCCGCTGAAGGTGACCGCATAATGCTCACCGTCAGAATCGCTACTCCACCCTTCAAGCCGAAACCTCAGACAGGATTCATGGACGTAATGCCCGGCATCGCCTCAAGCTATATCTTCTCCCTCAAGCCCGGCGACAAAGTCATTATGAGCGGACCCTACGGCGACTTCCACCCGATATTCGACTCAAAAGCCGAGATGATGTGGATCGGTGGTGGCGCCGGTATGGCACCCCTCCGCGCCCAGATCATGCACATGACCAAGACGCTCAAGACTACCGACCGCGTCATGAACTACTTCTATGGCGCCCGTGCTCTCAACGAAGTCTTCTATCTCGACGACTTCCTGAAGCTCGAAAAGGAATTTCCCAACTTCAAGTTCCATCTCGCACTTGACCGTCCCGATCCCGCAGCCGATGCCGCAGGAGTAAAATACACCCCCGGATTCGTGCATCAGGTCATCTATGACACCTATCTCAAAGACCACGAATCTCCCGAGGATATCGAGTACTACATGTGTGGCCCCGGCCCGATGAGTGCCGCCGTCAACAATATGCTCGACTCCCTGGGAGTACCCCCCGAAAACATCCACTACGACAACTTCGGAGGATAAGACCTCGAAAACTCGCGCACACCGCGTCAATATTACGACCTTAATAAGAAATGTGTCAAAAGTTTTTATTAACTTTGACACGTTTTTTATTATACACTACAATAGCGACAGACTGCGCTGAAACATCAACATTATATCATACATAATATTTCCTTACAACCAAATCATTATGCGTAAAATCGCCACTACAGTCCTTGCAGCAGCTGCGATCGCTCTCATGGCATCAAGTTGCGGATCAAAAAAAAGCACCGCAGAGGTAACCGAGACTGAATCCAAACCCGCTCTCATGTGGGTCGATGCAGAAGCCAACTATGCCCGTTTCAATCATCCCGACACCATCGACAAGTATGTCGACATGCTCGCCGATCTGGGCTTCACCCACCTCGCAGTCGACGCTCGCCCCATCACAGGCGAACTCATGTATGACAGCGAACTCGCGCCTCGGTTCAAAGGCATCAAGAACGACATCGAGCCCATGGAAGACTTCGACTACCTCGGCTACTTTGTCGAGAAAGCCCACGAAAAGAACATGAAAGTCCTCTTCTCCCTCAACGTATTCTGCGCCGGCCACAACTACTTCGATCGCGGCCTTATCTATGAAGGCCACCCCGAATGGGCTACAATCGTGCAGGATCCCGTCAGAGGCCTCGTACCCATCACCGAGCAGAAAGAAAAATATGGCGCGATGGTCAATCCCATCAACCCCGAATATCAGACCTACATCATCGACGTCATGAAAGAGATGATCACCAAATACCCCGAAGTAGATGGTCTCATCCTCGACCGCGGCCGCTATGATGGCATCGCAGCCGACTTCTCCGACCTGTCACGTGCAGAATTTGAGAAATTCATCGGCAACCCCATTGAAAACTTCCCCGCCGACATCCTTGAAATCGTGCGCACCGAAAACGGCCGCGACAGCATCATCCACGGTCCCCTCTTCAACGACTGGGTATTCTGGCGCTCTAAAAACATCACCGACTTCTTCGCCAAAGCACGCAAAGAACTCAAGGAAGTCAACCCCAACACCATCTTCTCTACCTACTCAGGCGCATGGTATCCCTCTTACTACGAAGTTGGTGTAAACTTCGCCTCCAACCAGTATGATCCCTCAAAAGACTTCTCATGGGCACGTGAGGACTACAAAGAGACCGGCTATGCCGAACTCATAGACCTCTACATCACCGGCAACTACTACACCGACATCACAATCGAAGACTTCGAGAATAACCCCGATCCCATCTGGAACGAGACCGACTTCGAAGGTCACTCAGGCGACTGGTACTGTGTAGAAGGCTCTTGCAAGCACCTTCGCGAGATCCTCGGCCCCAACAAATTCCTCGGTGGCGTACTCGTCGACCAGCTCTACGGCAATCCCGAACGCTTCTCCGAGTCAATGGCAATGAACACCAAGGAAAGCGACGGTCTGATGATCTTCGACATCGTACACATCATCAACGCCAACCTCTGGGACGAACTCAAGAAAGGCATGGAGCTCAGCGGCTTCATCACCCCCCAGGCAGAGGAAGTTGAAGTAGCAGAGACAGCGGCAGAATAATCAGCCCTGCTCCAACACATACCAAGCGGGTCGGCATCTCCCAAGCCGACCCGCTTGCGTATATCATTACCTGTAAAAGCCTTTCATAATATCTCGACCATTTTACAACACAATACTTTCTCAATCAAATAAATAATCGTATATTTGCATATATAGGTAACAACCATCTGATAATGACCCAAATCGACAAAGACATACGGCGAGAGCCGACAATACTTTGAGAACTTCTGAGTAGACGTTACAGGCTTTGGTCAGCCTTCAGATGCTACGAGGGAGTTTCCTTATGTAAAAATGATATACAAACTAATTGAACGTAAACGCAATCTTTGGCTTGAGTCACAAGATTGTACTGTTAAGAATCTCATTGATTATATGTCGATGAAGGGTTTACTGCGCGATGCTCAATTAGAATCCGTTAAGACTTTCTTATATCTAAAGTTAGCATGTGAAAATAAACCTCTTTGGGAATTACTTTATACAGGTAAGTTCAACTCTTTGAATATTGGAAATTGTTATCTAACAGATAAAGCACGAAATTACCTATTGTCTCACAAAGAAGCGGCTGCTCTTTATGAATATGCAATAGAAAAGAAAGAGGATGGATCTGAAAATGCGCCAAATTTAGCTTCATTAATTGAAACACAGCCGGATAAAATAGAATATGAACGAATAATAAAAGAGCTATTTTACAATACTACTTATGTAGATTATTTGTTCAGTATTCCGATGGGAGCGGGAAAAACATGGCTTATGGCTATGTTCATTTATATCAATCTATACTTTGCAATAAATGAACCCGATAATCCTTTATTTGCTCACAATTTTATTATAGTTGCACCAGCAGGTTTGAAGTCTTCGATACTCCCTTCAGTGACCAAGGATTTGAAAGATTTCGACCCTACAATTATTTTCCCGGAACCATTAGCATCAAATCTCAAATCTCTTGTCACACTTGAAATTCTTGGAGAATCAAGTTCTTCAAAAGGTAGTAACATCGTTAAAAACCCTAATGCTCAAAAAGTCCAGTCTCACCAACCGTTTGATGACTTAATAGGTTTGGTTATGGTAACCAATGCTGAGAAACTTTATGATAAAATTGAGAAGGCAGACGAAGTTCCTACTCTTTGGGAAAGTTTACCAGAAGATCAAAGGGATTCGTGGCTTAATGTTAAATTAGCAAACGAATTGCGCGAAATTATTGCCAGAGTACCAAATCTTTGTGTTATGGTTGACGAGATGCACCATGCGAGTGAGGAACAAAATCTTCGCAAAGTTATTGAGAAGTGGGTATCAACAGCATCTTTTAATTCCTTATTAGGATTTTCAGGGACTCCATATTTTTCTTCAAACAAGACTATAACTGTTGCAGATACCTTAAGGATAAAATACAATATGTTAGGCAATGTGGTGACTTATTACCCACTTGCTCGTGCTGTAAATAATTTTTTGAAATTTCCCATAATCAAGCACTCTGATGTATCTAATTTAGATATTGTTAGAAATGGTGTCAGAGAGTTTCTAACAAAATATAAAGATAAAAATTATCCAAATGTCGGTTGTGCGAAACTCGCAATTTATTGTGGCTTTATTGCTTCATTAGAAAACGAGATATATCCTGAAGTCTGTGCCATTTGTCAGGAATTTGGGCTTCCTATAAATGACACAATTCTCCGTTATTATGGTAATGACAATAAGGACGGTTTTCGTTGTGCAACTACCGCACAGGCTGATTTCCTTGCTTTAGACTCCCCATATTCAAAATATAAGATTGTATTGCTCGCACAAATTGGTAAGGAGGGATGGAATTGCAAGAGTCTATCGGGCGTTATTCTACCAAATCCCAATTCGTCAGCCCGTAACTTGGTTTTACAAACAAGTTGTCGTTGTTTGCGCGAAGTTAAAAATGCTCGAAATGAACAAGCTCTAATATGGTTAAGTAAGCTCAACCATGATCTTCTCGACAATGAGTTGAGAAAGAATCATCATACTTCAATTGCTGAGCTATCAACAAAGATTAATAAACCTAAGGAGGTTAAACGATATTCACGTGAGAAGGTAGTAAAATTACCGCCAGTTAATTATATACAATTACATATAAAGTATAACACTACATCAAAGGGGAATAATAACATTGAAGAACGATTAAATAATATCACTCCGGTTGCTTCAATACATCGGGTAATCACTCAATCGGATTTATCAGGTAATCATGAAATTGTGGGTAACATCATTACCAATGATGTTGATATCGCTATGTCGTATTCTCAATGGATTAACCTTATTTCAAAAGAAAGTTTTGGGCTAATCAGCAGTTCTGAATTAGGTAAATACAATAATATTTTGCGTGAACTATATTTGACAGTTTCTTTCGATAATAACGGAGACAGATATTTATCTAAAGACTTTCAACAGTTAAGACTTCGGTCAGACATACGCAAGTGCTTTACGCCTCAAACTGAAATACAGTGTGTAGAAGAACTCGTTCCGCGTTCGGCGTCGCTATTAAACATTGAAGCCATCACGAAACCATATTATCCTTCGGAAAACCGTATAGTGTTCCCTGACGAAAACACTGTTAATGAAATTATATCTTCAGACACAGGAGGCAATATACCTCCTGAAATCCAGACTGCGATTAATACTTTGTATTCATTAGGTAATAATATTGCGGCTGACGCATTAGAATCGCAATATAAAACCTCAGAAGACCCAATAAATTCCAGAACTTATCAATACATTCCATACTCTTTTGATAGAGGATTTGAGAAGAAGTACTATGACAATATATTAAGAGGGTTACTTGGTTCATTTTCGGATATAGAGGTTTATTTCAATGGTGATGAAGCTTTGACAAACTTCTATATAGAATGTTACGATAAATCGAATGGCTATTGGAAACGTATTGGAAATTATTTCCCTGATTTCTTGATTTTAAAACGTAATCAGAAAAATCAAATATGCAAAGTAATACTTGCAGAAACAAAAGGTACTCCTTTTGAGGCATCTTTCTTGCCAAAAAAAGTATTTATGGAAAAATTCCTTGAAATAAATAATGCAAGTGAGTCAACTCAATTTGAGTTCCTTTATATACCTGAATCTTTTGACGATGAAACTCAATACAACAAAACAAGACAAAAGATAGAGAACTTTCTAAACGCATAACGTTATGGCTATTAAATATATCCCATTCAGCCCCACAATTCTTCAAGGACAAGCCGTTCTCTCGAACTTCACACGCACTCGAAAGCTTCTGTCTTATCGTGGAGATGACGAAGTGGAACCACATATATCGCGCGGAATGCCACTGTACGAAGCCAAAGAGATTGAAACTCGGGGTACTAATACCGATGGAAACCTTATTATCAGAGGAGAGTGTGTATCGGCTTGCGCGTACCTTAAAGAAAAGGGTATTTCAGTTGATTTAGTCTATATAGACCCCCCATTTGCTTCAGGAGCAAACTATGCAAAGAAAGTCTATCTCCGTAGAAACCCCAAAATAGCACAGAATCTTGCAGACGCTCGCGCAAATCCTGAACTTGACAACGAGGATATAAAAAAATTCGAGGCTGAAATGTATGGAGATATAAAAAAAAAAAAAAAATATCTAAA
>JAAVFS010000060.1 GCA_014800605.1 Bacteroidales bacterium
CGATATTCCTTGCCGTTTTTGGTATCTGCATTATAATCATTATTATAACGGCGGTCAACCTCAAGCGTCAGCTCGACAACATGAAACGCATGCAGATGACCCTCTCCGATGCCAACAAAGCTAAGGACGTCTGTCTCAACCAGTTCATCATCCTCTGCTCAGGATATATGGACAAACTCACGAGCTTCAACTCACTCGTCAACCGAAAGCTCGGCGCCGGTCAGGCCGAAGACCTCTTCAAACTCACAAAATCAGGACGCATCGTTGAGGAGCAGGTTGAAGACTTCTACAAACTCTTTGACCAGACCTTTCTCAGCATCTACCCCACATTCATCTGCGATATCAACTCGCTCCTCATGCCCGAGCACCAGATCTCGCTCCCGGAAGGTGAATCCATGAATACCGACCTGCGCATACTCGCTTGCATGCGACTCGGCATCAACGACACCAATCAGGTCGCCCACATCCTAAACTACTCCGTCAACACTATTTACGCTTATCGCAACCGTCTCCGCAACCGCGCTGTCAATCGCGACACATTCGAGCGTGACCTCATGAACGCAGGCGCCACCGACTCGCAGCAAACCCAGGAACGCAATCTATCAGCCTAAGCTGTTAAAACGCTCTGAGCAGAGTGTCCGTATCTACTATCTTGACTATCAGGTGCCCCTCTGGCGTATAAGTCGGCGTGGGCAGTGCAAAGAGGTCGCTCATCAGCTTCTCCATCTCCTCAGGCGTCATGATCTGGCCCCGTCTGATCGCCTGCGACTTAGCGATCGAAAGCGCCATACGCCCTTTCAGGTCAGCCTCAGCTGAATCATCCGAATCCTCAAGTCCGCTGACAATTGACATCAGCATCTCAGCCGGATTACCATCGCCTGCCACAGCCGGAACGCCGTTGATCGACCACGATCCGCCGCCGAGCGAAGCCAGGTCAAAACCCATCTCGCTGAGCTGATCCACTACGCTGTCCATAAAGACCTCCTGACCCGGAGTCAGTGTGACCATCTCCGGAAATATCAGATTCTGAGTGGGCACCGATGTCGATGACAGCGTCTTTAAAATCGACTCATAAAGCACCTTGACATGAGCTCGGTGCTGATCGATTATCATCAGCCCGGAGCGTGCCGGCGAAAAGATATACTTTCCCTTAAACTGCATCACCGAGGGAGTCTCTACGGCAGTCTCCCCCTCCCCGTCAAACAGCTCCTTGCTTTGAGGCTCTTCATCAATCTGAATCGATGTCATCCGCAACTCGGGAGCCACCTCCCCCTCATTGTTCCAGCGGCTGTAGAGCTTGTCCCAGTCGCTGAACGATGCGCTCTGCTTCTCCTGGCGGTGGTTAAAAGCTACTGAACGTGAGGGTATTGTCGACATATTGTGTTGCAACGCCTGGCGCGGCGCCTCCTGCTGAGTAAACGGATTGTAGTATGTGCTCATACCCAGATCGAGCGTCGGCGTGGCATTTGGCGCGAATACCGGGATCTCAGGGATATCATCCATTGAGAAATCCATTGCCGGAGCTACGTTAAACTTCCCGAGCGACTCTCTGACAGCCGCCTCGAGTATCTGCCATATCGACTGCTCATTCTCAAATTTTATCTCATTCTTTGTCGGATGGATATTGACGTCAATCGTCGACGGGTCGACCGTGAAATTGATAAAATAGTTAGGCTGTACATCCGGCCCAATCAGATTTTCATAGCAGTTCAGCACCGCCTTTCGGAAATACGGGTGCAGCATATTGCGCCCGTTGACAAAGAAATACTGCAGGCTGTTACGCTTGCGGGCGCCGTCCGGTCGGCCTACAAAACCGTTGATCGTCACCAGCGATGTGGCCGTCTCTACCGGTAGCAGCTGATGCTCTACGCTCTTGCCAAACAGTTGGCCGATGCGCTGCTTCAGCGATCCGGGCATCAGCTGATGCAGAATGTTGTCATTATGGATTATCGTGAGCTCGATACCAGGATTAACCAGCGCCAGACGCTCAAACTCATGCATTATGTTGCTGAGCTCTACAGCATCCTTTTTCAGGAATTTGCGGCGGGCCGGCACGTTGAAAAAGAGGTTCTTAACCATCATATTCGACCCCGCCGCACAACCGTCAGGCTCCTGCGACTCAACCTTTGATCCGCTAATGGTCAGACAGATACCCACCTCATCCTCGGCTCGGCGTGTACGCAGTTCGACCTGAGCCACAGCGGCTATTGAGGCAAGCGCCTCGCCCCGGAATCCCATCGTATGGAGGTCAAAGAGGTCTGCAGCCGCCTTGATTTTTGATGTTGAATGGCGCTCGAAAGCGAGGCGGGCGTCAGTCTCGCTCATGCCACATCCATTGTCGACCACCTGTATGAGCGTACGACCGGCATCGCGAAGTATGACCTTGATCACTGTAGCTCCCGCATCGACAGCGTTCTCCACAAGCTCCTTCACGACCGACGCAGGGCGCTGTATCACTTCGCCGGCAGCGATCTGATTGGCTACCGAGTCGGGCAATAATCTTATGACATCATTTTTCATAAAGTAAAAGTAATTATTCTTCCTGACACCCGCAAACAGATGTAGAAAACTGCTGTCGATTGTAAAAAACTGCCTAAATTTGCAGCTCTGAACAATTCATCGTCACCACTATGAGCCGACTGCATCTCTTCAACCCGGAAAACGACATCGCTCTGGCCACCGACCTGCCACACTTCACTCCCCCGCGGGCTGCCATTCAGCTCGCCGAGTCGCTGGCTACTCTCCCCGCCTGGTGGGCCGACCCCGACGACCTGATTCTGTGTAGTCCCGGTGATACCACATGGCTACGCGACAACGGTCTTCTTGTCGAAGCCTTCAATGCCGGCTCCAAGCCATCGTCGGTAGCTCCGTGGGGATGGTCGCGTTATACCCGCACGCTGCTCGCTCGCAAAGGAGTGGATTCCAGCCTATTACCCTCCGACGCTCAGCTCGACGACATCCGAACTCTCAGCCATCGGCGTCTGACCGCCGAGGTCTACCGACTTCTCTCTGATGATCCGCTTCCCTATCCGCTCCCTCCCGCCCCTCTGGAGACCGACAATATCACATTGATAGACAGCCTTCTCCATGAGAGTCGAAGTCTGTTTATAAAGTCACCTTGGTCGAGCAGCGGACGAGGCATTATCAATACCACGACCGCCTCCCCCGAGCAGACACTCCGACTCGCTCAGGGTGTAATCCGTCGTCAGGGCAGCGTCATGGTCGAAGTCGCTCTCGACAAGGTCGTCGACTTCGCAATGCTCTATGACGTAACTGATTCCGGCGTCGTCTTCAGAGGACTGTCTCTTTTCTACAATGAAGCTCATTCTACCTACGCGGGCAATATCCTCGGCTCCCCCTCCTTTCTCAATTCATTGCTCTGCCGATACGTCGACATCGACTCTGTCGAAGCTACCAAACTATCAGTAGCCGACACACTTACCCGGCTTCTCTACGGCAGATACAGAGGTCCTGTCGGAGTTGATATGCTCGTTTATCGAGCTGCTGACGGCTCTCTATGCATTGCCCCATGCGTCGAGGTCAACCTTCGCATGACTATGGGCCGAGTTGCCCACGAGCTTCATGCTCGCCATCTATCTGCCGAATTTACAGGATTGATGCAACTCAGGCACGGCAACTCCCCTGCAGATAGCGACATCTATATGCGCCTCAACCCTCCGGGCCACCCTTTCTCGATGGTAATCAGAGCTCTCTCAGATGCTGATATAGCTTATTGAGCGGCAGCCCCATCACATTGTAATAGCATCCCACAATCCCCTCGATGCCGATATAGCCGATCCACTCTTGGATGCCGTACGCTCCAGCCTTGTCGAGCGGACGATATCGCTCTACATAGTAGTCGATTTCCGCCGAAGTCAGCTCTGCAAATTTCACAAGTGTCTCATCGGAGAACACCACGCTTCGGTCGCGGCTTGTCAGCGTGACGCCGGTCACCACTTTGTGTCTCCTACCACTCATCATGGCCAGCATCTCTCTGGCTTCCTCCTCTGAGTGGGGTTTGCCGAGCACCTTGCCGTCGAGTATCACGACGGTATCTGCCGTCACGAGCACCTCCCCATCACCGAGCATCGAGCGGTCGTAAGCGTCCCGCTTCAGCGTGGCGATATATTCGGACACTTTCTCAGGTGCAAGGTCATCCGGATAGCTCTCATCTACATCATGCAGCTTCACAATCTCAGTGTCTGCATCCAGCTTTGAGAGCAACTCGCGGCGACGCGGCGACGCGCTCGCCAGCAACAGTTTCTTATTGTTTAGCATATTTTACTCTGATATTTACCAGCCGAACGCCTTGGCTTTGCTCATCCACTCCCCTCTGTCGCGGAGTATCTCCTCGATCAATTCGCGGGCTACTCCATATCCCCCGTTAGCAGTGGTGATATAGCGTGCGACGTTCTTGATATCGATAGCAGCATCTGCCGGAGCTACAGGCAGACCCACATAGTTCATGCACTCAAAGTCGGGGATATCGTCACCTCCGTAAGCCACTTCCTCAGCTGTCAACCCATTAGTTTTCATCCACTTCTGGAGTATGGGGAGCTTCATCCCGGCCTTGGTGTAGACATCAGTTATCCCGAGAGAATTGTACCTGACTCTCACAGCCTCGCTGTCCGCACCGGTTATGATGCAAAGCTTCAGCCCATGCTTTACAGCCAACTGCAGCGCATAGCCGTCCTTGATATTGGCCATTCGGGTCGGTACTCCATCCTCGCTCATCGGTATGGTCGAGGGTGACAGCACGCCGTCTACATCAAAGACGATTCCCTTTATCTTATCTAACTGATAGTCAATCTTACTCATTGATATATCGTTTAATAATTATCTCTGATAGCATCGAGTAGAGCTCGCGCTTCTCGTCTGAGAGCATGTTCAGATGCTCATCGATGACATGGCGGTCACCTCGGCAGGCAGGCCCGGTCTGAGCGTCCGCAGGCGACACACGATCAAGTTTTCCAAGTGTCTCTTTTAACAGCGGTCGCAGAAACTCGATGCCAAGTCCCGACTCTTTCAGCAGCTCGTCGGCCTCGATCCACATCAGATTGACAAAATTACAAGCAAAGACCGCCGCTACGTGCAGCTTCTTGCGAAGAGTGCTGTCAGCCTCGGTCACATTGTCTGAAATTCGGCGTGCCAACCGGAGCAGAAAGTCAGTCGTCGAAGCGTCATATCCCTCGATGAATATAGGCACCTCCCTGACCTTTATTTTCAGGTCTTTAGAGAATGTCTGAAGTGGATAGAATACACCGTAACGCTCTTTGTATCCGGCAAATACCGTCATCGGTACACTTCCCGAAGTGTGTGCCCACACCCCTCCTTGCGCTTGAGGTGTCGACTCCACGACCGAAGCTATCGCATCATCCTTTACCGACACAAGGTAGAGGTCAGCATCCGCCGTAATCATGCTCAGTGAGTCCGTAACTGACTCGCATCCGCACTGCTCAGCTAATGCGGTCGCATTCTGCAGGCTATGGCTGTATATTTGTACTACCTTAGCCACCTGCGAGAGTGCCGTCCCCAGATGGGTCGCCACATTGCCCGAACCTATCAGGCAGACTCTCAGCGGTTGCTCCATTGTCCGATATGTACGTTTTCCCACTTCAGCTTGTCAACAGTCGCAGGCTTACGCTCCTCTGCCGGATGGCCGAATGCCAAGATACAGACGATCGGAAGGGTGTCGGGCATCCCGAGGGCCTCCTGCACATACTCTTCGGCAGGCATGCCATCAAAACCGTAGCGGTCGCGTACCTGAATCCAGACTGAGCCCAGTCCCAAATCTGATGCCTGAAGCTGCATGTAGGCTGCTGCCACTGACGCATCTTCGATCCACGGCTCTGTCCTTGTAGGATCCACAGCCACGACTACCGCCATGCTGCAGCGCGCAATCGGCTCGGCGGCCCGCTCCTTGCACTGGCTCAGACGCTCAAGCATGTCGCGGTCATCCACGACAATAAATTGCCACGCACGTGAGCTCTTGGATGTCGGAGCAAGCAATCCCGCTTCCAATATCAGTTTCACACTCTCTGCATCTATCTGTTCGTCAGTAAAATGGCGTATGCTCCTACGCTTCACCAGAAGGTCGTGTAGATTTTCCATAAAGCTATGCTGGTTTCATAGGCTCATCGTCGGGAGCCCGGTCATTAAATTCTAAGGATTTGATCGGAATACCCACGAACCGGCGAAGCGATCCATCAGATCCTGATCCGCTGCTTCCGAGTAGCTGTTTCCAGCCTTTACCGATACACGATAACGGCCGTCAGCCTCCAGTATCTTAGCACCCTTCAAGGAGTTATCGGCGATAAACTGCTCTGCGAGCTCTGTGGTCGGCAGCGACGCTACTATCAGATAATACTCGTTGTCGCTACGGGCACCTAACGTCTCAACGTCAGCAGCAACTTCTTCCGCAGGTGCTATGCTTTCTTCGGTCGCCTCTTCAGCGATAGCCTCCTCGGCTGATTCAGCATCGACAACGATGTCATCGCTCTGCCTCTCTGTTGATTCTGTCAGATCATCGACTACAGCTTCAACTTTAGGAGCAAGCGAGAGTCGCAGGTCGGGCATAAACGAAGCCTTCATCACCCCCTCACCCACTACTGCGGGATTGTAGAGCGTAAAGCCGATCGTAATCAATATAGCGATAGCCGCTGCTATGCGCGATGCAGTTGCCGAGAAGCGCGAAAGTATCGGTACGACCTTGATCTCCTCTGCCTTTTCAGCCGGCATCTCAGCGCTCTGCTCTTTGAGCACGATATCCTTCAGATGATATTCTGACTGCTCTGACTCAAACGTTATCGTGTCGGAAGTTTTGACAAATCGACCGAGTCTGCCGACAGCAAACTGGCCGTCAAAGTCCATCTGTGCCCTCATGGCTGCAACTTCGTCAGCCACTATACGCACTGCCTCAGTATATCTGACACCGTTTCTACGAGCTATCGAGCTGGCTATCAAGCCATCATCAAACACTATGTCTCCATTAAACGACAGCTCGCGGCAAGGTGCCGTGATCACACCACGCTCCTCATCGTATGTAGATGATATGCAACGCGTTACCAGAGCTCCGAAGCCCGGTATGATA
>JAAVFS010000061.1 GCA_014800605.1 Bacteroidales bacterium
GAAGTTTACGTTGATATTGACCACGGCCACATTGATTTTGTGCCAGTCGACTTTCTCGCCCAGGACGTCGTTGAAGTAGTGGGTCTTGCCGAGGTCCATCATGGTGAGGTAGACACCATTATTCATGTGTCCGAGCATATCAATGTCGGTGAAGCGAATCTGCAGGGGGAGTTCGTGGTAGAAAGGAGCTTCGGGCTCGGGTATTCGCGGATTGGTGGAGGGGGGGAGTATGACTTTCTGTTTCATTGGTGAGGATGTTTTATGCGGGTCAGTGGAAGGTGATGTCGGTTATGACGTCGGCGCCTGCTGCGCTGTTGAGTTGCTCGACGAGGCGTGAGCGGTGAAACTGGAGTTCATTCTTCAGCGGGGCAGAGTCGATATGGACGTGGAGGATATGGTCGGCGACATAGCGACGGATAGTGTGGCGATTGATGCCGGGGCCGACTATCTCGGGCCAGAGGTAGCAGATGCGCTGCGCGCGGGCTTCATCGCGGATGCTCTCGTCGTCGAGCACTCGGTCGATTATCTCTTTGATTGTCTTGGGGTCGGTGCGTTTCATTTCGTTGTGTCCGGGGTGTTAGATGAGAGGCCGTCCTTGAAGCTGCCGTTGACGGTCTCCCAGATACGATAGTCTCCGCCGGCTATCTCCATGATGGAGTCGAGATGGTCGCGATTGGTGTCGGTGATGAATATCTGGCCGAAGCGATTGCCGGAGCGGACTATGGAGATGATGCGCTCCACACGCCGGCTGTCGAGCTTGTCGAAGATGTCGTCGAGCAGCAGTAGGGGTGCTACGCCGGCTGAGCGACGCAGGAAGTCATACTGCGCAAGACGCATTGCGACGGTGAATGATTTGCACTGTCCCTGTGAGGCTGCTCGGCGCACGGGGAGCTTGTTGAGGGTGAGCTCGAGGTCGTCGCGATGCGGTCCGACGGTGGTGTGGCCGGTAATGGTGTCGCGCTGACGTGTCCGCTCGAAGAGTTCGGCCAGCGACTGTGTCGGGTCGTCGAGGTGGGTCTGATATCTGAGCGCGGGGGCTTCGCCGTCGCCGGCTATGGCTCCATAGAGTTCGGTGAAGATGGGGGTCAGCTCCTCGACCCAGCGGCGGCGCGACTTGGCAAGATAGTCAGCTGAGAAATCCATCGCCATTTCAACGGCGGCATAGAGGTTATGGTCGGCGACGTGGTCGCGGAGCATTTTGTTGCGCTGCTGCAGGGAGCGGCTGTAGCGTATGAGGTGGTCAAGATAAACGGGGTCGCTCTGTGAGATGACCATGTCCATCAGTCGGCGGCGCTCTTCGCCGGTGCCGTTGATGAGGTCGGTGTCAGATGGCGCTACGAGCACGAGCGGGAAGAGCCCGATATGGTCGCTCAGTCGCTGATATTCCTTCCCTTTGCGTTTGAATGATTTGCGTTTTCCGGCTATCACTCCTGCAGAGATCTCCTCGTCGATGCCATGGCGGTCATACTCGCCGCGGAGCATCATGAAGTCGGTACCGCGACGTATGAGGGCGCTGTCGTTGAGGCCCGAGAAGCTCCGTGCCAGGCTGAGATAGTGGATGGCGTCGAGCAGGTTGGTCTTACCCATGCCGTTGTTGCCCAGAAAGCAGTTGATATCAGGCGAGAAGTCGAGTCGGGCCTCGGCTATGTTTTTGAAGTTGTTGATTGATATGCGTTTGAGTCTCATGGGGTAAGGCCGAATTATTGTTTTTTACTGCTGAAAGTGGCGATATACGACGTCAGCAGTGCGATCACTATGATTATGGCCATGATTATGAGCAGGTCGCCGCCCTGAAGCCGTACGGGGTAGGACTCGATGGTAAAGGCCGAGGGGTTGGCTCCCCGAAGGCGTATCAGACCGAACTGCTGCTGGGCGAGGACGAGTGCCGATCCTATCACGATGCCGATCAGTCCGCCGGCCACGGTGATGAGCCTGCCTTGCCAGGCGAAGATGTTGCGGATCATCCCGGGGGTGGCGCCCATTGCGCGGAGCACATTCATATTGCCCTGCTTCTCGACGCGTAGGATGTAGATGGCCGAAATGATATTGAAGGAGGTGATTATCAGGATGAAGACGAGCATAAGGAGGGTCACCCACTTCTCTATCCGAATCATGCTGAATGATTTCTGCTGCTGCGCCTCGCGGTCGAGCACTCTGACGGCGTCTCCGGCCGAACGGCCTATCGACGCCGCTGCCTTTGAGGGGGCGACGGTGCCATCAAGATGTACCCGGATCCCTGAGGCTTCGCCGTGGCGATAGTCGAGCAGCCGGCGGGCTGTCGGGAGCGGAATTATGACCATGTCGGCGTCGTATTCAGCCTGGTCAACGCAATATACGCCGGAGACTATGAGGGTATCGCCCCGGAAGGCGGTCATCGGATTGGCGGTGTTGATGCGTCCGCGACGCTTCGGGACGTAGAGCTTGACAAAATTCTCGACGTCACTCCGCAGTCCTATCTCGTTGGCCACTCCTATACTGAGCATGACGGTCGGGAATCCGCTCAGCGGCGAGCCGTCGATGTCGAGTATTTCTACAATCGGCTCTCCATCAATGGTGATTGCTCTGAGCCCTGTAGCGGCGACTTCGTCGGGGGCGATACCCATCACATTGACAGGCATCTGGGCATCCGACTTGACTATCAGGGCCTGTTCGCTGACTACGGGGGAGGCGCTCGCCACGCCCGGGAGTGCAGAAATCGCCCGGCTGAGCGAGTCGGCATCGGCTATGACCTTGCCCGTGGCGGGGCTGACCAGGAAGTCCGGGTCGATCATTGACAGCTTTGACTTTGCGAGATCGGAGAAGCCGTTGAATACCGACAGTACGATGACCATAGCGGCAGTCGCTACTGCGACTCCGACTACGGAAACTATCGATAGCAGGTTGACGGCATTATGCGACTTCTTTGAAAGAAGATAGCGCATTGCCACTCTCAGCGAAAGCATGGCGTTCAGTGATACGGGATTGGTCGGTCAGGGGATAGATGCGGGAGCTCTTAGCTCTCGGCGGGGTGCTCCTTGAGGAGATTGTCGATATTCTCGATATAGTCGAGCGAGTCGTCGAGATAGAATGAGAGCTCGGGGGTCTTGCGGAGCTGATGGCGCACGATCTGTGCCAGCTCGTAGCGTATGGTCTTGGCCGAGCGGTTGATCTCGGCGAGGATCTCCTGACCTTTGTCAGAGGGGAAGACTGAAAGGTAGGCTCGCGCGATGCTGAGGTCGGGCGACACTCTCACCTGGCTGACGGAGACGATGACACCGTGAGTCTTGGCTGTCTGACGACGGAAGATTTCGCTCAGCTCCTTCTGGAGCAGGCGTGCTATTTTTGCTTGTCTTGTAGATTCCATAATATACTGTGATTTTAGTTACGTTTATTCCTTAAACGCAGGAGCGAGGGCTGGGGTTCGTCAGCGCGGTGCTAAAATTTCAGGGTCAGGCCGACGAGGGGGCAGAGACGCTGCCCGGGCATGCCGTTGGCCTGGAGATACGACTCCTGAAGGAGCCCTTCGACGCGGCCATAGACGCCGAGCATCTGAGTGATCTGCCAGTGGGCGCCGACTGAGAGGCGGCTGATGTCGCCCAGCGGTAGCAGTCGGGCGATCTGCTCGACATCAAGCGACGCGATGGAGCGTCCTGTGCGATATTCGTAGCCGGCTGAGAGGGTCACGCTCTTGATGGGGTGCCAGAGGGCTGAAGCGCGGATGATCGTGGTGGCTCGGTCGGGGTTGCGATAGTAGGCGCGGTCGGTCCAGTTGTAGAATTTCTGTCCCGAGAAGTCTATGCCCTCTTCATAGTCGCAGTTGGTGTGTTCGGCCGACACTTCGACCTCCACTTTATCTCCATACCGGTAGCCGATGCTCGCTAAGAAGCGGAGCGCATACAGGTCAGCTGATGAGAATGTCGGGAGGTTGTCTATGTGGATTTGATCGATGTAGATGTTGTGGATCAGGCCGGTCGACATCCAGTCGTTAGCGGCTGCGTAGCCGGCACCCAGGCTCATGGTGAATCCTTTGATAGCGAGGAGTCGGAGAGAGGCTTCTGCATCGATCGGCACGTAGGATAGGCCGATGCCGTAGGCGGGCATTGCGTAGCGGCTCAGTGCGAACAGACGGTCAAACTCGTTGACTACAGGGCCGGATGCCGCTTTGATATTGATGGCGAAGTAGTTGGAAAGTAGCCAGTCCCAGGCGATGTCGGCGCCGAAGTTTGAGCCCTTGGCATTGCCGGTCGCAGCAGAGTAGTTGAAGCCGAGATGTCCGCTCATGTGCTGTCCGGTGAATCCTACTTTGGGAGTGACCGAGATCACGCCCTTGCGGAGTATAAGCTCGTCGGCCGTCATGTTAATCTGTTTGGAGTCGAACGCTTTATTGCGCGATGCTCCTTCGTAGGTGATATCGAGCATCAGGTTGATGCGGTCGCTGCATTTGAAGTCGATCCAGGCGCCGATGCGGCCTGAGATCTCATCCTGACTTCTGACCTGGCGCTGAGTGTCAAAGTAGGGGGTGGCGACAGCATCCTTGGCATATCCGGTGTAGCCGAGTCGGCCCTCGGCGCCATAGGTCAGATTGCTTCCGGCCTTGCCGTCCCAGGCTGCCTGCAGGCGGTAGATGCCCACGCGCTGTGATGCGGGGAGCATGACGCGTCCGGGATAGTTGAACATGCTGTAGCTGTAGGAGGTCGAGGCTCTCAGGACTCCCGCTTTGCCGGCGGAGTAGGCTGTTGAGAGTCCGGCTGCGATGTCGGTTGTAGTCAGACGCACTTTTTCGGTCTCGCCGAGCAGGCGTCCGTGGAAATAGTTGCGGCACATCTGCCCCCAGAGATTGAGAGTCAGTTTCTCGCGGTCGATGATGCGGTAGCCGGCCGACAGGTTAATGTCGCCTTTTGGAAAGTAGCCGGCAGCTGCGTAGCCTCGCGACGCCGGGCGTGGATAGATGCTTTCGCCGGCTGTCAGCCCCATGACTGAGAGGGTAGGCGGCACATCGACGGCCGTGGAGGTGCGGCTATATCCGGGACGGACAGAGTTGAGACTCGGATCGATACTCTCGGGTGCTGTCTCGATGCGGGTGGCGGGTCGCTTGTCAGGAGCGAAGTCGCGGATTCCCTCTACCTCTTTTACGATGCCCTGAGCGCCGGCTCCGAGGGATATGCAGGCAAATGTGCAGACTGCGGCGAGATGCCGGAGGGTGGGGCTATATTTCATATATTTCATTTGTTAAGTCGTTGGTCAATCATGTTAAAAATGTCGGGCTCGGTGCCGGGGTAGTTCTCGCGGAGCACTTTCAGGTATTCGTCGGCTTCAAAAGTCTCCCCCTTGGCGCGGTGTATGTCGCTGGTCAGGATGTAGCCTCTGGCGAGCCAGTAGCTGTGCGGAGTGTTGGAGCTGATGAGGCGTTCGGCTGTCCGGGCGGCATTGTCCATATCACCTTTGTCGAAATAGTATTCGCCCAGATAGAATGCGCTCTTGGCGCCGGAGAGCTCCTTGGGGTTGCGCGCCAGCTCGCTCCAGATGTCGGCAGCCTCGGCTGATCGCCCGGCGGAGTGGAGGGCCATGGCCTTCATAAGGCTGATGTCGGAGCTCTCGCCGGAGTTGCCTGAGGCAGAAGCGAGCAGGAGGTCGGCCAGGCGGATGACATCTTCGTCCATGCCGAGCTGTGCGGCGGCATAGATCTGCCCCTTGCGTGCGGCTGTCAGAGTGGCGGCTGACGAGGAGCGTTCCTCGAGATTGCGGTAAGATAGTAGAGCCTCTTCGGTCATCCCGGCGCTCATTTCGGCATCAGCTTTCTGCTGCCAGGCCTCGGCTGCATAGGTCGAGCCCGGGAAGTCGGTGACAAGTCTGTTGGCGATTTGGATCACCTTTTCGCCATTGGAGCGCTTGGCTGCGTCTCTGACGAGGGTGATCAGCGCCTCGGCGGCATGGCTGCCGGTCGGGTATTTTTCGAGATACTGCTCAAGCTGGCGGGGAGTGCGGGCCGAGCGATAGGTCAGGTCGTCGACCTCGTCGTTGGTGAGTGTCGGAGCATTGGCCACGGTAGAGATGAATGAGAGGTACTCCTCGAGGCGTCCTTCCTGCACGGCCAGCTCTTTGAAGGACTCGGCGGCAGCCGTAGCTTCGGCGGACGGGGAGTGGCGCTTGATAAGCTCTTTATAGGATGCAAAGGCGTCGTCGACGTTGCCGTTGGCCGACTGGAGCGATGATAGCAGATAGAGGGCCCGGCGACCCTGGGCTGAGGCCGGATAGTCGTTGGCGAGCTGGCGATAGGTGGCGATGGCGTCGTTGATGCGCCCTTCCTGCCGCTCGGATGCGGCTTGTTCGAGCATGGCGTCGGCCAGCAGGGGGGATGTCGGGTATTCCTGTTTAAGTCTGGTCAGAGCGGCACGCTTTTCGGCGGCTTTACCCTGATAGCCAAGCACCATGGCCTGCTGATAGAGCGGATAGTCGGCCGACGACGGGTTGAGACGCGCGGCGCGGTCATAGCATTCGAGGGCCGCCGACAGTTTGCCCTGATAGTAGAGGCAGTCGCCGAGGCGGTTGGCGGCGTCGGCCTGCAGGGTGCGCGATGTGTTGCCCGGCTGCTTCAGGTAGGTGCTAAATTCAGTAGCGGCCTGAGGGTATTTGCCTTGACTGAAGTAGGCATAGCCCAAGTCATAGCGGGCGAGAGACGCATTGGCCGGCTTGGAGCCTTTGAGGTAGGCGGCATAGCGCGCTGCGGCGTCGCTATACTTGCCCTGATGGTAGAGGCAGTCGCCATAGAGCAGGTCACATTCGCTTGCTATCGCGGCGTCATACTCCTTCAGCCGGAGGGCTTGCCCGAGATATTCGGATGCGGAGGCTATGCGCCCTGTGCGCAGGTCGCGGGCTCCGAGGGCATACAGGGTGGCGAGCTTGGCTCTCAGCAGTGGCTGAGAGGGGTTTTTGACGCGGTTGATACCGGCAAGAGCGGCGTCATAGTTGTTGTCGGTCATATATCCGTCGGCCATGTAGACGGCTATGTCGGAGGCGTATTTCGAGCCGGGAAACCGGTCGAGGAACTCCTCGCACAGTGTCGCGGTGTTGGCGAACGGGAGGCGGCCGCCTTGGGTCTTTACCACTACATAGTTATACATAGCCTCCTCGGTCAGGCGCGGGTCGGCGTCGGCCTTGACGGCGCGGTCGAGCCATACCATGGCGGTCTGTATCTCGCCCAGAGCATAGCATGCCTGGCCGCTTGTCAGCAGGGCGCTTTGTCCCATTGCGCCACCGGCCGAGGCCGGCGACTTGAGAGCAGCGAGTGCTTCCTCGTATCGGCCCTCGTCGTAGAGGCTCATGCCGAGTATATATAAAGGTGCGGGCTGCGGGGCGGCGGCTTCGCTGACATACTGACGGAGATAGGGGATGGCTCCGGCACGGTCACCCTCGTTGTAGAGGGTCTCGCCGAGCATGCGGGCAGCTTCCGCTCTGTATTCGGCAGGGATATCGGGCATCTGCATGAATCGGCGGGCCTCGCTCTTGGTCGCGGAGGCGTCACCCTCTATGTAGCCTATCTGGCAGAGATAGAATGGCGCCATGGCCATCGGCATCCGGTCGCCGCGGACGCTCTCCAGGAGCGATCGTGCGCGGTTGTAGTCCTTTGTGGCATAGCATATGTAGCCCTGATAGAAAGTGGCTTGCTCGGCGTAGGGGCTGCGGGGGCCGATAGTGGCGAGCAGGGCGGCGGCTTCGCTCAGATAATTGAGATGAATGGCGGCCACCGCTTTGTGCAGGTGCAGCTGAGCGTCTGACCGAGGATCGAGCGAATTGTCGCCGATGAGGCTGTAAAAGTCGTAGGCGCGGCGCCACTCCTCAGAGTCGAGGCAGACATTACCCATGGCTGCATGGAGATAGGCGCGGTCGGGAGCTGTCGGATACTTCTTGAGGAGATTTTCCAGAAGCTGGAGCGCGTGGGGCGACCGCGACTTTACGGCAGCCATGGCTTCCTCATAGTCGGCATTTAGGTCGGCATCAGCGGTCAGCGCATAGTGGTTAAGCTGATCGATGGCCGCTGTGTAGTAGCCAATGGAGTAGAAAGCCTCGCCACGGTCAAGGTAGCCGACGGGGGCTCCGCTGTTGATGCCGGCATGGAGTGTGAGCCCCATAGCGGCGGCTATCATCGGTGTCAGGAGTTTAGGTGTCATTCTATCAGTGCTATAACTTCTTTAAATGCGTATGTTTTCTCAGATCCGTCCGGTCGGCGCAGGGTCAGGTGTCCGGTCGGCGCGATGGAGGCGATGGAGGCGACAAAGCGCTCGCCGTCAGGCTCCTTGTAGGGGTGGAATCCCTGCCGGCGCCATAGCATCGAGAGGTATCGCTCGTGGATCTGAGCGGCCTCGGCCGGGAGGGTGTCGACGGCTGCTATGACCGCACCGGCTATCTCTTCGAGAAGCTGATCGGTGTCGTAGGACCGACCGGTGATCTGTCGTAGGCTGATCGGGTTGGGGGCGTCGCTGTTGAATAGTGACTGGTTGATGTTGATCCCGATGCCGGCTATCGCTTTGCTGATGGAGCTCCCGGAGAGGCTATTTTCGATCAGTATCCCCGCGAGCTTTGAGTCGGCATAGTAGATGTCGTTGGGCCACTTGATTGTGAGGGGTTGCGGCTCGGGGAGGAGCTTCCGAAGTGTTGAGGCGATGGCGGTAGCGACAGCCTCGCTCAGCGAGTACTGCTCGCGGGCCTCTATTCCTGACGGGCGGAGCAGGATGGAGAATGTGAGGTTCATGCCCGGCTCCGCCTCCCAGCTGTTGCCGCGTTGGCCGCGACCGGCGGTCTGGGTGTGGGCGCTGACGACCGTGCCGTGAGGGGCATCCGGCATTTCGGCGCGCAGATAGTCGCTCGTCGACCCTACTTCCCGAA
Source organism: Bacteroidales bacterium (assembly GCA_014800605.1). GTDB lineage: Bacteria > Bacteroidota > Bacteroidia > Bacteroidales > Muribaculaceae > JAAVFS01. The sequence goes on from JAAVFS010000061.1 coordinate 8,863, forward strand.
GTCTCTCTATCAGCATACACCGGCGGGTCTTAGAGTTCTGACATCTGGATTGTGCGCGAGTCGTCGTCGCCTACTGAGAGTTTGACTCTGACGGTGTCGTCAGGCAGGAGCTGCTCGACGCGTTCGGGCCACTCGAGCAGGCATAGGGCACCTGAGTCGAAATAGTCTTCGATGCCCAGGTCGAGAGCCTCGTCGGCGCTGTTGAGGCGATAGAGGTCGAAGTGGTATATGAGCTCGGCAGTGGTGTCGGAGCGGTATTCGTTGACGATAGAGAAAGATGGAGAGTTGGCAACATCCTCCTCGACGCCGAGCTCGTGGCTGAGGGCGTTGATAAAGGTGGTCTTGCCGGCTCCCATGTCACCATAGAAAGCGAAAACGGTAGCGTCGCCCATCGCTTCTACAAATTCGCGGGCCGCGCGTGGCAGGTCATCAAGGTTGGCGATAGTTATGGTCTTCATCTCGTTTTGGGTGTTAGAGTGATCAGCGGTATGAGCATCTCTTCCATCGAGATGCCGCCATGCTGGAATGTGTCGGTATAATATTGTACGTAGTGATTGTAGTTGTTGGGGTAGGCGAAGAAGTCGCGTCCGCCGGCGAAGATGTAGGCCGATGACAAGTTGGGCGAGGGGAGCCCGTAGGCTGCCGGTGTCTTGATCTCGTAGACTTGCTTCTGATTGTAGCTCAGGTTTTTGCCTACCTTGTAGCGGAGGTTGGTGTTGGTGTTCTTGTCGCCTACGACCTTGACGGGATTGTCGACGCGGATGGTGCCGTGGTCGGTGGTCACGATGACATGGTAGCCCTTGGAGGCGAGCCGCTTGAGCAGGTCGACGGTGCCTGAGTGCTTGAGCCACGACTGCGTCAGCGCCCGGTAGGCGGCGTTGTTTGACGCCAGCTCGCGTATCATCTTGAGCTCGGTGCGGGCGTGGGAGAGCATGTCGATGAAGTTGACTACCACGACATTGAGGTCATAGCTATCGTAGGATGAGATGTCCTTCGTCAGCTTCTCGATGCCTAAGGAGTCGTTGAGCTTCGTATAGCTGAAGCGCTCCTTGCGTCGGTAGCGCTCAAGCTGGGTGGCTATCAGTGGCGACTCGTTGAGATTCTTTCCCTCCTCGGCCTCTTCGTCGACCCACAGCTCCGGAAACATCCGCTCGATATCAGCCGGCATCAGGCCGGAGAAGATAGCGTTGCGGGCATACTGGGTAGCTGTCGGGAGGATCGAGGTGTAGAGCGACTCCTCCATCGCGAATGTGTCTGCCAGCAGCGGCTTGAGCATCTCCCACTGGTCGAGGCGGAAATTGTCGATCAGCACGAAGAATACCTTTTTACCGGCGTCGAGCAGCGGGAATACTTTCCGCTTGAATATGTCGGGGCTGAGCAGCGGCGGCTGCCCGTCGGGCTCGCTGCGGGCACGGAGCCAGTCGTGGTAGTTGCGTTTTACGTATTTGTAGAATTCCGAGTCGGCCTCGTAGCGCTGCATGTCGAGCAGCTCGTCCATGTTTGTCTCAGCCGAGGCGAGTTTCAGCTCCCAGTCGACGAGACGTCGGTAGAGCGCCTGCCAGTCGGCCGGAGTGTCGGCCTGAGCTATGGCCTGGCCTATCTCGCCGAATTCCTGCCGATAGCTGCTCTGGGCCTGCTCCGAGACGAGGCGGCCGCCGTGCAGATTTTTCTTTATCGACAGGAGTATCTGATTGGGGTTGACCGGCTTGATGAGATAGTCGGCGATATTGTTGCCGACAGCCTGGTCCATGATGTTCTCCTCCTCGCTCTTGGTGATCATGATGACGGGTACACCCGGAGCCACGCGCGCCAGCAGTGGCAGCGTCTCCAGTCCGGTCAGTCCCGGCATGTTCTCATCCAGGATTATCAGGTCATAGACCGACTGCTCGGCGAGCTCCACGGCGTCGCGACCCGAACAGGCTGAGGTGACGTCATAGCCTTTCGAGCGGAGAAACATGATATGTGGCTTCAGGAGATCGATCTCATCATCGGCCCAAAGGATCTTCGACATGATTGGTGATATGATATATTCCTCACAAAGATAATCAGACCGCCGGAAATATGCAAACCTGTTATGTTGCCGGGAAAACAATTTTTATCTCTGAGATGTTAAGTGTTTATCAACTGTTTTACGCCAATCGATTATGAGAATGAGAGCGATACTTTTTGTCATGGCTGCGCTGGCTGCTATGACGCTTCAAGCCAAGGATATAGATACCAAAATGGCTACGATGACGCCCGAGAAGATCAATGCCGAGATGATGAAGGACGGCCATAAGGTAGTCATGGTCGGCAATGGCGAATCGGCCTCCGAGGACTCCGTCCGCCGGATGATCGATATGTTCTATGTCGACCAGTTTCACCACTTCCAGGACCCCCTGGCTCCCTATTTCCTCTTGATGAGCCGCGATGCAACGCTCGCCATGGGTGTGGGCGGTGCTGTCAGGATGCGCGGTTGGGCCGACTTTGACGGTGCTATCCCTGCCAACGGTTTCGCTCCATATCTGATCCCCGTCCCCTCCAGCCCGACTATGCGCCGACGCATCGGCGGAACCCCCGGCGGCACATCTATCTTTTTCCGCGTAATAGGCACCAACACAGCAGTCAAGGACTTCAATGCCTACATCCAGTGCGACTTCTCGGGGATTGACGACGTGGGCTTCAAACTCAAGAAGGCATACGTCACCATTCAGGACTGGACCGTAGGCTACGCTACCTCCACATTTGCCGACCCGGCTGCCGAAGCTCCGACCATCGACGGCGCCGGCGCTAATGGCAAGGCTACACGCACCTCCATGCTCGTCAGATGGATGCACTCCTTCAATCCCCGCTGGTCGATGGCCGCATCGGTCGAGATGCCCTCATCGCATGTCGATGCCGACGGAGTCAAGACCCGACGCCTCTATGACTGGATGCCCGACTATGTAGCCTTCGGGCAGTACACATGGTCGCACGAGCAGCACATCCGTCTGGCCGGCATCCTCCGCACAATCCCTTATCGCGACCTTGTAGCCGGTAGCAACCGCGCGCTGATCGGTTGGGGAGCTCAGCTCAGCGGCATCATCCGCCCCGTAATCCCTCTGGCGCTCTATGCCGAAGTCAATGGAGGACGCGGCTATTCAAGCTATATGGGCGACCTCTCTATCGGCAACTACGACCTTGTAGCCGAGCCATCTACTCCGGGCCGAATGTATGCCCCCTGGGCGATGGGTGTCAATGTCGGCGCCAAATACAATTTCCGCTACAACGTCTATCTCTGTGCCGTCTATGGCCATGCACGCTACTTCAGCGACCATGCCACACTCATGCCCGACGACTACCACTGCGGCAACTACTATGCTGCCAACATCTTCTGGGATATCACTCCGCGTCTTCAGGTCGGCGCCGAATACCTTCGTGGCGAGCGCCGCAACTTCAGCGGGGAGCATGGTACCGCCAATCGTGTCGACATACTCTTCCAGTTTGCCTTCTAACCTCTGTAATATACGATTTAAACTTAGGCCTTCGCTTCCGGAGCCATGCGGATCGGGGGCTTATTAGCTGAATTTAACGTATGTTATTCTACATTCTTTAACTACATGGTGTGGCTAATGTAGCTATCTTTGCACTGTGTAATTAACGAATTGTTAGACGAAATAATATACTTGAATTTTGGTTATGAGGAAGGTGTGCTCCTGCGAAGAAGCGCACTTTCATTTTTTTTACGCCACCTCTATCGCCCGTATCAGCGTGCCTTTAATCGGCGTCCCCGGTTCAGGTCCACCCTCCGGCCGGTCGTGCCGCAGGTACGCCGATTGTGTCTCCACCGCTGTCCATCCGCCATCGGTCATAACTATCGACCGGACATAAATCAAGCGAGCCGCTGTCATCCCGACAGCGGCTCGCTTAATAAACCAATCATTATCACATTTTCTGTATTGTAAACATCTACGGACGAGAAAAGGTTCGCAGATATTGCAAAAATATTTCAAAATAATTTCATTCCAATGAATGATACACAGTAAAAAGGTAATCGTCATACGGGATGAGGCTTCTCACATCGCCCTGATAATAAGGGTAAAAGGTTGGGCGGCCGGGGACGCGTTTGTGCGTCGGCCCGGCCGCCCTGTATGGGGTTGTTTATCGGAGATTAATACATGGGGGTGAAGGGGGCTACGGCTTTGAGGTATTTGTTGGCTTCGCCTACGATGTTTTTCTCGCGAGAGGTGTCGAGCTTCATGACTGATGCGCCGGAGTTGAGGTTGCACTTGGAGAGGTCGATATAGTAGACGCCGGGATTGGTCACGATGTCAAAGTAGTAGCGATGGTTGGTGATGTCGGCAAATGAGCGCCATTGGGTCGATGAGACATTGGGCTCTGACTCCACGGTGTAGAGATAGGGGACGGAGGCGTTCATCAGGATCGAGCGGATGATTGAGAATCCGATCTCAGGGTCGTTGGTCTTGTCGACATGATTGACGAAATAGCTTGCGCGCACAAAGCGGTCAGGGCTCTTGACTGTGCCGGGGAGCATATTGGCTCCGCCTACTTTCGTCCAATAGTCGTTGATTGCAAGCATCGAGGGAAATGTCGGGTCGTTGGTCAGCACGGGGTAATCGCCCTCATAGATGTTGATGTTGCCATTGACAAACTCAATTACGGCTGTACGACCTTCGGCATCTGTGACTCCCCAGTGAAGGGCCGAAACGGTGCCACCATCGAATGTGGCGCCGGAGATGGTGAAGTCGCGGTTCTTGAGCACTTCGACTACCTCTGGGGTTGTGGCATTCTGATCGAGTAGCCAGCCTACAAACATAGCCATCGACATCGGATGCAGGTCGGAGTTCTTCTCATTATTATATATGGTGCCTTTACAGAAGAGGCCGTTGATGACGAGACCCTTTTCGTTCATGCCCTCGGTGATGCCGCCGTCATAGCCCACGGCATACACGGCGCCATACTTTGAGGTCCAGGTGATAGAGCCGGGCAGGGTGTTACCTTTTTTGGCCATGCCACGGGGATAGACATAGAGGTTGGTCGGTATCGGAGTCTTCCAGTCGAGGGAGCGGCCTACGATTCGGAGCGGCTGGGCGCCGGTGGCTATTGTCGCGGTGTCGCCGGTATATACTACACGGGTGCAAGCCTCGGCGCGGTCGGTGCCAAGCATCATGGCTGCTACTGCAAGGCCTGCTGTCATCAGGATGTTTCTTAGTTTCATAGTCAGGGGGATGGGTTTAATTGATTTCTTGATTTATATATAAACACTCGGAGGAGAGGTGGAGTGGTTGAAATTGGAGTTAAAAGATATTAAAATGATTGGAATAATAGTTAAACTATCTAAATAGCGGATGGAATCGACGATATATTATACTGGCGCCGTTGGCCGTCACGCAGATATGTACTATCTTTGTAGACAATCAGAGGAGGAGGCCAGGCGGCTTCCTCTCATTATTAATATACAGACTATGGTAGATAAAAGTCAGATAGCAGAAATCGTAGAGAAGGAGATAGCCGGCACGGATATCTTCCTTGTCGAGATCAAAGTAACACCCGATAATAATGTCACAGTGGAGCTCGACTCAAAGTCGGGTCTCGACATCGACACCTGCGCTAAGATCACCCGCGCTATTGAGGCGCAGGTAGACCGCGAGGTCGAGGACTATGAACTCGAAGTCGGATCAGCCGGCCTGACCGCTCCCTTCAAGGTCGTAGGTCAGTATGAAAAGAATATCGGCAACAATATCGAGGTCCTGACCCGCGATGGCCGCAAGCTGACCGGCCGCCTTGTAGCTGTCAACGCTCCGGCGTTCACTCTCGA
>JAAVFS010000062.1 GCA_014800605.1 Bacteroidales bacterium
ACAACCACTCGAAGGGTGTGAAGCGTTTCTCGCTTGTAGCCAGCGGTCGTGCTGTCAAGGGCGAGGCACTCCGACACATCTGTTATCTGCTTAAGCGTGTCAAGGATGAGGTCGGCATATCGACCTGCGCATCTCTCGGCCTGATAGGTCGCGAGGAGCTGATCGCGCTGCGCGATGCCGGAGTTCGTCGCTATCACTGCAATCTTGAGACCGCCCCCTCTCACTTCGCTACCCTCTGCTCCACTCATACGATTGATGATAAGCTCGCCACGATCCGCATGGCACACGAACTCGGATTTGAGGTGTGCTCCGGCGGTATCATCGGCATGGGGGAGACTCCGGAGCAGCGTGTGGAGTTTGCATTCACGCTCCGCGAAGCCGACCCGGTCTCAATACCTGTCAATATCCTTTGTCCGATTCCCGGTACACCTCTTGAGGCTGCTGCTCCGCTTACAGAGACGGAGATACTCGACACTGTGGCTATGATGCGCTTCGTGCATCCGAAGGTGCAGATCCGTTTTGCGGGTGGTCGCTCCAAGATGAGCCGCGAGACTCAGCTGCGCGCGATGCGCATAGCTGTCAATGGCGGTATCGTCGGTGATCTGCTTACTACCGTCGGCTCGCAGATTGATGATGACCGCAAGCTGACTAACGAGGCCGGATATGAATTCTGATGGCCGCTTGTCACGTTCGCGCCTTCTCCTTGGGGATACCGTCATGGAGCGCCTGGCGAATGCACGCGTCATCGTGTTTGGCCTGGGTGGCGTAGGCAGTTGGGCCGTTGAAGCTCTGGCTCGTACCGGTCTGCGCCATCTGACTATCGTAGACAATGACTGTGTGACTGAATCGAACATCAACCGACAGATGCCGGCGCGTATTGACACTGTCGGGAGGCTAAAGGTAGAGGTGGTCAAGGAGCATATCGCTCTGATTAATCCCGAGGCTGAGGTGACTGCACTCGCTGTGCCGTACACCCCCGAAACGGCTTCCGACTTTCATCTTGAGGGCTACGATTATGTGATAGATGCCATCGACTCGCTGAGCAATAAGGTGGCGCTAATCCTGCACGCCACTTCGCTCCGCGAAGTGACGCTATTCTCATCAATGGGGGCTGCTCGCAAACTGGATCCGCAGAAGATCCGTGTCGCGGAGTTCTATGATGTCGAGGGGTGCCCGCTCGCGCGAGCTATCCGTCAGCGACTGAAGAGGATGGGAGTACGTCCGCGCCGAAAGTTCAAATGTGTATACTCTCCGGAGCTTATCGACAATCAAGGCTCGGAGTCGCCGGACGCTGTCGGCGGAGCGTGGGATGCTGTCAAGGGCGGTCCCAACGGATCCCTTCTTCACATAACAGGTATATTCGGTTTCACTCTGGCCGGACTCGTCATCAGCGATCTATCGAAGCGCTGATTTTGTCGAGCAGGACGTTGCGGACTATTATCCGACCATCCTTGTCGAGCAGATAGAGCGATGGGGTATAGAGCATACGGAAAGTTTCGTCGAGTTCGTCGGTGATCTCAGGCGTAATGACGCTGAGCTTGCCGTCGGCCCGGAGACTGGTCCATTGAGGATCGGTCTGCAGGGTGTCGAGCAGCTCATGGCAGACATCACAATCCGGGTCATGGAATACGATAAGCAGATAGGGGGTTTTCCCTGTAAAGTCGCTGAGACGCACGGTCTGTCCGTCGGCGTCGGGAAACTCAAAGTCGGTCGCGAGGGTGCCGGGCGAGTTGAGTTTCAGATAGTCGATGCGAGCGATGATAGGGGCAAGAGTCTCCTCCGGCACGTCAATGCGCTCCGCCAGTGCTGTCATCGCGGCTGTGTAGAGCCTTTCGGATGCTAATTCAGAGTCTGCAGAAAGGAGGTATGACTCGGCCAAATCAATATAGAGCGGGATGAAATCGACCGGAATTCGGGCGAACAGGGTTGCGACAACTTCGGCATCAGTGCCGTCAGGAGCATAGTCGGCTATGCTGAGGAAGTTGACCCATGCCTGAGTCTGGGCGTATTCGGTGGTCATGGATTCGACCGTCCAGTCAATGGAGTCGTAGAAGTGTCGGGCGGCATACTCGGCGCGGGCCTCCGTGGTGGTCAGCTCGGCGGGAATCTGTGGTAACGGCAACTGCCCGTACGAACAGAGTCCGACGGGCAGCAGCAATAGGGCTGTAAGAAATTTATTCACGATTGAACTCATTTACGACGACGAACGGAGCGGACTGCATTGCCGGATGAGGCTTTAGGAGCCTTAGGCTCTTTCTGGACTTTTGGCTTTGACTGCTTGTTGCGTGGGTTGCGGCGGGGTACGCGCGCCTTGGGGGCCTTTTCGGTGGCGTCCTCATCGACAGTGCCGTTTTCGGCGGCCTCGCGTGCTTCGCGAGCGGCTATGAGCTCTTCGCGTGTGGGTACCCATAGGTTGGCGTCATAGCTGTCAAGGCGTTTCTGGATGCTGTCGCGGGCATGCTCAAGAGCCTCGGGTGTGGGGTAGAGCTGCATTAGCGATTTGCCAGAGTGATTGCGTGTCTTGTAGATGTCGCCCTTGTAGAGGTTCATCGCAAAGAAGTCGTCGTAGGTATACTTTGCGAGGTTGTTGTCATCGTCAATGAAGATGTCCTGCGAGGCGAGATAGGGACGGAGCGGCTCCATGCGTACCCAGAACATCGGGTATTTCATGGCCTCGGAGCCGAAGTCGCCGGCGCGGTGGAGTACGGGGCAGATAGCTTCGACCTTGACCTCTTTGCGGTTGGTGCGGGTGTCAAAAGTCCAGCGCTCGATGATGTAGTAGGAGAGGATCTCATAGGAGGGGATGTCGTCGTCCTGAATCTCGTAGCGCGGATTCTTTTCTGTGGAGCCCTTGGCCTGAGTGTAAGGGATATAGAAGCGGTCGAGGGTTTCGGCTACGTTTAGGCGATTGCGGTCGGTGAAGTTCTCGCGACCGTCGACATAGTCGTAAGCCTGAATTTTGCCGTCGGCCAGGAGATGCATGATGAGTCGGAAAAGGTTTTCCTCTCCTTCGACAGCCTCTTCGGGAAAGTAGAGGGCCGAGTTGGCAGGGTCTTCGAGGTCGAGAGTGCGATAGATGATTCTCATCCATTGCATCGAAGCGTCATTTTGCGACGCGTCGTCCTGAAAGAACTGCTGCATGCGCTGTGTGACCTGTGGTCCAGAGGCTGCTTCGCGTGATTCGCGACTGCCGCGTCGGATGGAGCTGCTCGATGAGTCGGTAGCCTGAGCGTCGGCAAAGAGGGCTGTGCCGGCTATGGCCAGTACGGCAATCGAGTTACGGAGTATATTGAATTTAAGTTTCATCTTAGTCGCTCTTGGTATATGTTAGTTGACAATGATTTCGATAGGGGTGAGTGTGCGTGTCACGCCGTCGGGACCTACAGCTTTAACACCCGAGATGTAGAATCGCTGACCGCGACGCATGCGCTGGAAGGCTGCTTTCTGGCGTGCGGAGAATGAAGCGCCATTGCTGTTTTCCGGCATCGCGTTGCCCATGGAGTCGAACGAAACGGTCTGGAATGAGATGACCTTGAAGTCGATGTTGAGCAGATCGTCGTCGATGGCTGCCTCAAGGCCGGGCGAGGCGAGCAGCTGGCTCTTGGATATGCCGCGATCGTCGCCGCGGAAGCGTTCGAGATTGCCCTGCGCATCGCGAACGGTGACAAACGGAGTCGGGTCAGGCAGCTTTCGGACACGAAATTTGGTCTTGGCCATCTCCATGGGTCGGCCGTTCATATTGGCGGTGACGGTGACGACGGCATCCGAGCCGACGGCGCCGGGGCGCGCTATCCAGTGGTCGCCGCTGCGAGCCAGTGTGCCGTTTGACATTGAGGCTGATACGTTGGTCGACGCCACGCCGGGCACTGAGATGCTGATCGGGTTGTCGATACCGGCGTAGAGCACATTCATCATCGTAGCCGATACGGTGGCAGTCGGGTCAATGACGGTATAGGACGACGAGAAGTCGTGGCGTGTGACGGTGCCGTCGCCGTGAGGCACTTCAAGGTAACCCTGATAGTCATAGTTGCCTGATGAGCCGGTGACGGTCTCGTAGTGGCCCGAGCCTTCTGGGAGCTCTTTGCCGTTGACTACAATCAACGGGCGCTGAGTGGTGTCGACAGCGGCCAGGACGATGTCGGCCTGATACTTGCCGCCGCGGATCACGAACTTCGACTCCGGGATCACGAAAGCGTTGAGCTCGTTGACACGTACGTCGCCGGCATCAACGTTATTGAGCAGCGTGCCGAGGGTCTCGCCCTCAGCGTAGCGTATGTCGTTCTGCAGCTTTGTCAGGTGGGTGATGGCTGCTACGACAGGCTGATTCTCAAATCGCTGTTCCTCCCAGCCGGGAGTTGTGGCGAGCGCATTCTGAATGTTGACGTGCTTGACAGAGTCGCTAATCAGCGACACGATATATTCACGATAAGCGTCGATGCTGTTGCGCAGGTCGGCTCCACGCTTATTGTTTGGTGAGAGCATGACGACGGCAGCCGCTTCGAGATTGTCGCGGTTGAGGATATTGTTGACATCGGCGTCGGAGCCATCAGCCTTGCGCACGATCATCATCTTGAGGCTGTCGATCTTGCTGTTGAGGATGCCGGTCATGTTTCTGACCTCCATAGCTTTCTCATACCAGGGTAGACCCTTGTCGGGGTTCTGCTCTGAGAAGGCTTTGAGTGTTGAGAGTATGGCGGCGTTACGCTCTTCGACATTGTCATTGGTGCGTTTCAGTCCGGTTTCGACCTGAGTGAAGCCGTTGAGAACGTCACTGGAGACATTCAAGGCGAGCATGGCCGTCAGAACGATGTACATCAGATTGATCATCTTCTGACGTGGTGATAGCCTATTGTGATTGGAGCTCATCGGGAGTCGTTAATAAGGAAACGGTTGTTTTGTTATGAAAACGTGATAATGTGAAGAATGGAGTCAGAGAGGACTCATCATTATAATATCATTTCGCAGTGTCGGGGGCGGCCTGCTGGCCTGCGGCTGCGAATCCGGCTGCCATGGCGGGTGCCATGTTGATGGTCATGGCTGTCAGCATCCGCTCGTAGACCTTGTTGAGCTGCTGCATGTTCTTGGCCATCTTCTCGGCTTCATCACAATACATGGCGCTTCGGGCTGATGCCTGCTCATACATATTGCAGATATCGCGGATACCGCGGTTGACACGGTCGATGGCGTCGAGCTGCGACGACACGCTCTTGAGCTGAATCTCGTAGATAGTGTTGAGGCCCTGGATGTTGCGGTTGAGTGCCTGCATCTGCTCGACATATCCGGTCGACGACTCGTTGATGCTGTCAGAGTTGTCGGTGATGGCTTTGTAGGAAGCCAAGAGGGTCTCTGAGACTTCGTTGAGGCGGCGTGTGCTCTCGCGCAGCTGCTGCATCTCTTCGGCCATGTCGGCGAGCTGGCTGACGGCTGCTGCTGGTGACTCCGGGATGGAGACGGGGCTGCTGATGGAGCCGCTGACGGCTACGCTGCCGCCGGCGTTACCGGCTGCTCCGGCATTGATGGTGATAGGTCCCGAAGGGGCTGTGCCGCCGGTGATGATCACCTGTGAGCCGCCGGCTCCGGGCTGAGCCGCCTCGGTTGCGGCAGCCTCCTCATCGGCCAGAGCAGGATAGACCTTTTCCCACTTATAGTCGCGTGCGGGACGGTCGAAGGCTGTCAGGATGAACATCAGGACCTCGGTACCCATACCGATCGAGAGAAGCATGTTGCCGCCGGGGAGATGGAGGATCTTGAAGAGTGCGCCCCAGATGACGATTGCAGCACCGATACTGTATGCGAAGTTGAAGAAACGCTGACCGCTTTCGCCATAAAGAAACTCGGCGATGCGTGTTTTAGTGCGTTTTAAGTTTGCCATTGCTAAAATCTGATATTTGTATGAGTTAGATTATAGGGACTGTCACTTTTTGCGGTTGTTCTGCTTCTGACCGCGGGCGAACCCGATCTGAGAGCGCACGCAGCGGAAGCCGATGTAGGAGCGCTGCTCGTTCTGATACTCCCACATACGGATGTCGGAGCGGATGTTGTGGGCCACATCCTTCCATGAGCCGCCGCGGACTATCTTTCGCTTCATCTTGTAGGGGTCCTCACCTGCCGCGTTGTAGCGGTATTCGGGGTTCATGTCGCTGGTCAGGTGGTCGACGCTCTCGGTGTAGGCCGTCGAGGTCCACTCGCTGACGTTGCCGGCCATGTCGTAGAGTCCGAAGTCGTTGGGCGCGTAGGTGCCTACGCGGGAGGTGATCAGGTGGCCGTCCTTGACATAGTTGCCATCGTTGGGCTTGAAGTTGGCATAGAAGCAGCCCTTGTCCTCGCTCAGTGGCAGGTCGCCCTCCCAGGGGTACTTATTCTCATTGACGCCGGCGCGGGCTGCATATTCCCATTCAGCCTCCGTCGGGAGGCGGTAGGGCTCGATGTAGACACCCTCGCGGCCGAGCGAACGGCGCAGGAAGTTGGTGCGCCAGTTGCAGAAGGCGTTGGCCTGCTCCCAGCTGACACCTACTACGGGATATTCGCTATAACCGCCGTTGGCGAAGTAAAGTCGGACGTAAGGCTCGTTGTAGGCGTTGTCAAAGTCGTTGATCCAAGCCGTGGTGTCGGGGTAGACATTGACAATGTAGGTGTTGACGAAGTCATAGTCGCCCGAGAGGCCGCGGGTGATGGTGCGGCGTACGATCTCGCCGTCATCGTCGATATAGGCTGTGTCCTTTGAGATCATCGGGATGTCTGTCGGGACAGGGCGGTCGGTGTTATACTCGCGGCGGCGCGGGTCGAGGCGATTGCGGCGCTTTGCGGCCTCGGTGTGGTTGTAGACCTCGTAGCGATAATTGAGTTGCTCTGGGTCGAGCTCGCGCTGGCCGGTGATGTGGTTGGTGCGATAGACGCTCTCGATGGCGCGCTCCTCATCTTCGGTCGGGTTGCGCCAGGGGATGGCCTTGTTCCAGTTCAGATATGGCTTGATGGGATTGCCGTCGCGGTCCTCCTCGATTTTGTAGGCCTCATTGCCGCCATAGGCGGGGTCAGCCAGACGCTCGCGGATGATAGAGTCGCGTACCCAGAATACAAACTGCTTGTATTTGGAATTGGTGATCTCGGTCTCATCCATCCAGAATGCATCGACCGACATCCCCTTGGGATTGGCCTTGATGTTCCAGAGTGAATCGTCCTCTTGCGGGCCCATCTGTACGGAGCCGCGGTCGACCAATACCATGCCGTAGGGTGTAGGCTCGGCCCAGGCTGTGCCGCCTATGCCTGTGACTTCACCACCGGAGGCGCCATGGGAGCCTACGGCGCACGAAGTCGCTGCCATCGTGGCTACGACTCCGAGTGTCAGATATGTCAGTTTTTTGTTCATATTCATCAGAACTGTTATGATTGGCGAGCAGAAGCTTACATGATCCTTATGCTCTTGTGTTTATTTTTGTTTTTCTCCGAGAAGTCGAGCTTCAGACTATAGCCGGCAAAGACTTCATGGCTGCCGCTCGATCCCTTGATGATAGCGGATGTAGGATAGTCGTAGCTGTAGCCGATAAAGAATCCCTTGAATTCGGCGCCCAGAATGACCATCAGCGCATCCTTCCATCGATAGCCCAGACCGGCCGACAGAAACTTGTTGTAGCGCAGTCGTGCCGTCACTTCGCCTGTCGTAAACTGGAAATCAGTCTTGACCATTACCGATGGTATCACTTCTAATAACGTATTTTTTATAGCAATATTGCTTCCGGCCATGAAATATGCCGTGCGTCCGACCTGGAATTCGTAGTTATCCTCATTTCCCCCTTCGCCGCTTTCGGAGTCGAGCGTGATCACGGGCGAGTTGAGATGGTTGACCGACAGTCCGGCCCAGAAGAGTTTGTGAGTGTAAAAGAGGCCGAGCGATACATCAAACGCTGTACCGCGGATGTCATTCATCGGAATGGCGTCGTCCGAGCCCTGATGATAGTCGTCGTCATCGGGCAGATTGACCTCCGAACCCTTGAATGACTGGTCGATAAACCCCAGGCCTACACCGATCGAGAGGCGTCCCTTGAACAGCGGCTGCTGATAGGCGGCCTGGGCACTGAGTCCGAAATTACTGTAGAGGCCGATCCCTTCCTGCTGTGTGACGAGGCCGACGCCGAGTCGCTTGCCAAGCAGCTTGACCGGCATCTCGGCTGTAGCTGCGAATGAGCGGGGGGCGCCATGGATGCCTATCCACTGCATCCTCATGCCGCCGCGTATGCGTAGCAGGTCGGAGGTGCCTAAGGCGGCGGAGTTGTAGTACGAGGGGACTTCGTAGTATTGAGTCAGTTGGGCATCGCTTTGAGCGTACACGGCGGATGTCGCGCCAGCCAGCGCGCAGATCAGCAGCAAGATATGTCGCAGATAGCGGGTCATGATTATTCAAAATAGAAGGTGAGGACTACCATTTGGCTCGTAGCGCGCCGTAGCGACTGGGTGATCTTCAGAGTTCCCGGGTCGTCGGTCAGGTCGGGGCGGTCATGCTGGATGATGTCGGCGAGTCCGAAACAGAATTTTATCTCCGGGACAAACTTGAAGTAAGGAAGATAGAGGTCGCATCCGAATCCCACTTCAAGATAGATGTCGCTCGACTTAAGCTTCAGGAAGTCAGAGCGCTTCTTGGCTACGTCGAAAGCCGGCATCACGCCGGCCAGCAGGTAGGGTCGTGAGTTGCGGTAGCGCAAGGCGTTAAATTTCAGGTCGACCGGCAGTACTACGAATGCGCTCTTGATGTTCTGCTTAAGTCGCGGCGTCTCAGGGTCTGATGTATTGACCATCGTGATCTCACGGTTGCCGAAATACATGCCGGGGGTGAATCGAAGGGAAAAGTAGTCGTTGAGTCGCAGGTCAAAGAGGCCGTTGACGCAGAAACCGGGTGAAAACGAGGGCTGCTCCATAAACCATGTCTCACCCTCATCGGTGACGAAGCCATTGTGGGTGAAGCGGAGATCCTCCGTGTGGAGGCCGACCGAGAAGCCCAGATGCCAGCGGCGCAGGTCGGCGTACGGACGGTTCATCAGCTTGTCGTTGAAGTTCTGTGCCGAGGCCGTAGCCGCTCCGATCAGGCCTATTATGCAGAGGAGTATGTGTTTAACCCGTTTCATTACCTACTTAACGCCGCTCAACCTTATTTATTGCCCCCGCGACCCAAATCTCTCCTATATTATATAGGAATATCGCGTAAGGATGCGTCCGATATGGTTAGCGGAGGAGGCGGTAGGTCTCCCAGAGGAGAAGGCCGGTGGAGACGGAGACGTTGAGCGAATGCTTGGTGCCTTCCTGGGGGATCTCGACGCAGAGGTCGGCCATGTCTACGACTCGCTGGTCGACTCCCTCGACTTCGTTGCCGGCTACGATCGCTACCTTGGCGCCGGCGGGATAGCTCAGCTCGGTCAGGTCGACGCTCCCTTTGACCTGCTCAAGGACTACGATCATGTAGTCTTCGCTCCGGAGGGCCTTGATGGCCTCGATGGTGGTAGGGAAGTAGCGCCACGCTACCGACTCCTCGGCGCCGAGGGCTGTCTTATGGATCTCGGGCGAGGGTGGTGTGGCAGAGATGCCGCACAGGCAGAGGTGGTCGACGCGAAAGGCATCGGCGGTGCGGAATATGGAGCCTATATTGTTGAGCGAGCGGATATTGTCGAGCACTACGACGATTGGCAGCTTGCCCGTGGCACGGAAGGTGGCGACGTCGGGGCGCTGTAGGTCCCAGATTGTTTTCTTTTCCATCGGTTATCGGAGCTGAATAATAAAAGCGGCACGACCGTGATTTGTGTCGTGCCGCTTTATGCGCTTCAAGATGGGCTTGAACCAACGACCCCCTGATTAACAGTCAGGTGCTCTAACCAACTGAGCTATTGAAGCATTTCGTATCTCGCTCTCGAGATTTGCGTTGCAAAAGTAATAGTTTTTTTTAAAACATGCAATAGATGAATATAAATTTTCAAAAAAAATTCCGTTACCTTTGTATCGAAATTACTTTTTGAGCCTCGGATTCGTTCCGGTCGGGCTCCGAAGGAAAGGAAATAATGATGATGACAGTAAAGGATCTTCAGGACTTATTTATGAGCGGTCCGCGTCGAGAGGCGCTGAAGCACTCGATCGATATGCGCCGACGTGACCCCGTGACTTTCTACAATCTGTCCGGGTCGTCGCCTGCCCTGCTGCTGTCGGCCATCAAGCGGCCGGAGCCGATTCTGGTCGTGGGCGATTCGCTCGACGATGCAGGCTATCTCTATCATGACCTTGTCAGGATGCTTGGCGAGGAGGCTGTGCTGATGTTCCCCTCAGGCTATAAGCGCTCGATCAAGTATGGCCAGGTCGATCCCCCGTCGCAGATTCTCCGCACGGAGGCCCTGAGCCGCTGGAGCGCCCCTTCGACCCGCGTCGTCGTCACCTATCCCGAGGCCCTGGCTGAGCGCGTGGCCTCGCGCGACACTATCGATGAGCACACGCTCCACCTCCGGGTCGGTGCCACGCGCGATATTACCGAGATACAGAAGTGGCTGCGTGCCAACGGGTTTGCCGAGGCTGACTATGTCTACGAGCCGGGACAGTTTGCCTCGCGTGGCTCGATCCTCGACATCTTCGGCTACTCCTATGAGCAGCCCTATCGCGTCGACTTCTTCGGCGACGATATAGAGTCGATCCGCGTCTTCAATATCGAGACCCAGCTCTCAGACCGCAAGGTCGAGGAGGTATCGATCACATCCAATGTCGTGAATGCCTCGCGTGGCGAGTCGCTGCTGGAGTTTATACCCGCCTCGACCGTGATAGCTCTCCGTGATGCCGACTATACGATCGAGCGCGTCAAGGCCGTGGCTTCGGAGACATTCTCCCAGAGCGCGATGATAACCGGCGACGGCGATAGCTCTGCGATCAAACAGCTCATTGAGCCTGACCTCTTTGCCAATCGAATAGCGGGCTTCAAGCAGCTGCTCTTCACCGCCAGCGGTTCGCCCGGCTATGAGTCGGCGGTCTCGATCGACATGAACTGCACTCCCCAGGGCATCTATCACAAAAATTTCGACCTGATAGCCGACTCCTTCAACACCTTCCTTTCTGACGGCTATCAGATTTACATCCTGAGCGACAGTTCCAAACAGATTGACCGCATCCGCGCTATCTTTGCCGACCGTGGCGATGAGATCAGCTTTGAGGCTGTCGAGGGCACGCTCCACGAGGGGTTTGTCGATCATGCCGGCAAGCGGTGCTTCTTTACTGACCATCAGATCTTTGACCGTTTCCATAAGTATAATCTGAAGAGCGATCGCGCTCGCTCCGGCAAGCTGGCCCTCTCGCTCAAGGAGCTGCAGGCCATCGAGCCGGGCGACTATATCGTGCATATCGATCACGGCGTCGGGCGCTTCGGCGGACTGATGCGTACGAATGTCAACGGCCGCACTCAGGAGATGATCAAACTGATCTACAAGAACAATGACTTTATATTCGTCTCGATCCATGCTCTCCACAAGCTGTCGAAGTATCGTGGCAAGGAGGGTGTCGAGCCGAAAATCAATAAAATCGGTTCGGGCGCCTGGGCGCGTGTCAAGGAGAAGACCAAGACCAAGCTCAAGGATATCGCCCGCGACCTCATCAAGCTCTATGCTGCCCGCAAGGATGAGCAGGGTTACAGCTTCTCGCCCGACGGCTACATGCAGCAGGAACTCGAGGCCTCATTTATATATGAGGACACCCCCGACCAGCTGACGGCCACACAGGCCGTGAAAGCCGACATGGAGTCGGCACGACCCATGGACCGCCTGATATGCGGCGACGTAGGCTTCGGCAAGACCGAGGTCGCTGTCCGTGCAGCCTTCAAGGCGGCTACCGACGGCAAGCAGGTGGCAGTTCTGGTGCCGACCACCGTGCTCGCCTATCAGCATTTCAATACATTCAAGGAGCGACTGCGGGAGTTTCCCGTCCGGGTCGACTACCTATCGCGCGCCCGCACGACAAAGCAGGTCCGTGAGATACTCAAGGACCTCGCCGACGGCAAGATCGACATCCTCATAGGGACGCATCGCATCATCGGCAAGGATGTCAAGTTTAAGGACTTAGGTCTGCTCATCGTCGACGAGGAACAGAAATTCGGCGTGGCTGTCAAGGAGCGGCTCAAGCAGCTGAAGGTCAATGTCGACACGCTGACCATGAGCGCCACTCCCATCCCGCGCACTCTGCAGTTCTCCCTCATGGGCGCCCGCGACCTATCGGCCATCACCACTCCGCCCCCCAACCGCTATCCGATCCAGACATCGGTCAACACGCTGACCGACGATATTATGGCCGAGGCGGTCAATTTCGAGATGTCGCGCAATGGCCAGGTCTTCATCGTCAACAATCGCATCGAGCAGCTCTATGAGCTGGAGGCGATGGTCAAGCGGGTCGTGCCCGATGCGCGCACTCTCGTGGCGCATGGCCAGATGACCCCCGAGAAGCTCGAGAAGGCCATCATCGACTTTGCCAACCATGACTATGACGTGCTGCTGTCGACCACTATCATCGAGAGCGGTATCGATATGCCCAATGTCAATACTATCATCGTCAACAATGCCCACTGCTTCGGCCTTAGCGAGCTACATCAGCTCCGCGGACGCGTCGGGCGCTCGTCGCGCAAGGCATTCTGCTATCTTATGGTGCCCCCCGGCAATCCGCTGACCCCCGTTGCACGTCGCCGACTGCAGGCCATCGAGAGCTTCAGCGACCTCGGCAGTGGCATACATATCGCCATGCAGGACCTCGACATCCGCGGCGCCGGCAATCTGCTTGGCGCCGAGCAGAGCGGCTTCATCGCCGACCTGGGCTATGAGGCTTATCAGCGCATCCTCAAGGAGGCTGTCCTGGAGCTTAAGAATGAGGAGTTTGCCGATGTACTTACCGCCACCGGCTCGGCTACCGACGGCTCCGTCACCGAGGAGGAATACGTGGCCGACTGCGTCATCGAGAGTGATCTCGAGCTGCTCCTTCCCCCGACCTATGTACCCAACGAAAGCGAGCGCATTGCTCTCTATCAAGAATTGGATAATATCGAGCGCGAGATTGATATTCAGGCCTTTAAAGATCGACTTGTCGACCGCTTCGGCGCCATCCCCGAGGTGACTGCCGAGCTGATACGCATCCCTCGCCTGAGGTTGTTGGCCCGCCGACTCGGCATCGAGAAGGTCACCCTCAAGCAGGGCCGTATGCTGCTCTTCTTCGTCGACGAGAGCAATAAGGCCTACTACCAGTCACCCATGTTCGGCCGCCTGCTCAATTATCTGCAGAAGAACCCTCGTCGCGTGGCTATTCGCGATAAGTCAGGCAAGCGTAGTTTCGCCATCGAGCATGTCGAGCGAGTCGAGGAGGCCGTGTATATCCTTGACGAGATCCTCTCGCTCGACTCACTCTAAAGGCTGTCGATAATTTCGTTAGCGGAATTGATATAGATGACTGACGGATCACGCTTTAGCCAGGTCATCTGCTTCTTGGCGTAGACGCGTGTGTTCTTGCCGATACGCGCTATGGCCGTGTCGCGATCCATCGTGCCGTCAAACATGGCAAACATTTCCTTGAGCCCCACGGTATTGAGCGAATTGAGGTGGCGCAGGGGATAGACGCTGCGCGCCTCCACCTCCAGGCCATCGGCGATCATGCGGCTGACTCTGAGGTTGATGCGGTCAAAGAGCTCCTCACGCGGTAGTGAAGTGGCGAACTTGAGGATGCGGAATGGGCGCTCGGTCTTACGGCCGGTCAGCATCGACGAGTAGGGACGGCCGGCTTCCCACGATATCTCCAGGGCATGGACCAGCCGCTTGTGGTTCTTGAGGTCGGGGGCCGTGGCGAGATATTGCGGGTCGATCTTGCTGAGCTCCTCGGTCAGCGCTTCGAGCCCCCCATCGGTGTAGACAGCGAGCGCGCTGGCACGCACTTCTGGCGAGACGTCGGGCAGATCGTCGATCCCGTGGCACAGAGCGTCGAGATACATCATCGAACCTCCGCAGACTATCACGTAAGGCGTTGTCCTCCAGAGTTCATTGGCGATTCGGAGAGCGTCGGACTCGAATTGGGCCGCGCTGTAGTAGTCGGTCAGGTCAAGGCACCCTACGAGGTGATGCTTCGCGGCGGCGAGCTCCTCGGAGGTAGGTGCGGCGGTGACTATCGGTATGCCTCGATACATCTGGCGGGAGTCGGCTGAGATTATCTCGCACCCGAGTCGCCTGGCTACCTCGATGGCCATGCCGGTTTTGCCCGAGCCTGTTGGTCCGGTGATAACAATCAGGGTTTTAGCGTCGGACATCAGCGGTCAGCGCTCGGCTACGAGGCGGGCTATCTCGATGATCACCTGCTGAGCCTTCTCCATCGAGGGGATGGGCACAAATTCGTAGCGGCCGTGGAAGTTGAGACCGCCCGCAAAGATGTTGGGGCAGGGGAGACCCTTGAATGAGAGCTGCGCGCCATCTGTTCCGCCACGGATCGGGACAACGACGGGTGTCACATCGGCATTGCGCATGGCCTGCTCGGCGATCTCGATGACATGGAAGACTGGCTCGATCTTCTCGCGCATGTTGTAGTATTGATCCTGGATATCGATAGAAGCGCAGCCGGGGAATTCGTTGTTGATCTTGCGTGTAAGGTGTTCGAGCTCCTTCTTTCGACGCTCGAAGCGGTCGCGGTCGTGGTCGCGGATGATATAGGTGAGAACTGTCTCTTCCACACTACCCTCCACAGAGCAGAGGTGGTAGAAGCCTTCGTAGTCCTCGGTGTGTTCGGGTGTCTCCCAGCGGGGGAGCATGATGATAAACTGGTTGGCGATACGCATCGAGTTGATCATCTTGTGCTTGGCGTATCCGGGGTGGACATTGCGACCCTTGAAGGTGACGCGTGCCACTGCTGCATTGAAGTTTTCGTATTCGAGCTCGCCGATCTCGCCGCCGTCCATGGTGTAGCCCCAGTCGGCGCCAAACTTCTCGACGTCAAATTTGTGGGCACCTTTGCCTATCTCCTCGTCGGGGTTGAAGGCGATGCGGATCTTGCCGTGCTTGATCTCGGGGTGCTCCTTAAGGTATTCGACAGCCGAGACGATTTCGGCTACGCCGGCCTTGTCGTCGGCGCCGAGGAGCGTTGTGCCGTCGGTCACTATGAGGTTCTGCCCCACATAGTGGAGGAGTTCGGGAAATTCCGAGGGGGAGAGCTTGATCCCCTGCTCGGCGTTGAGTGTGATCTCGCCGCCATCGTAGTCGCGCACGATGCGTGGCTTCACGCCGCGACCCGACATGTCGGGCGATGTGTCGAGATGGGCGATGAACCCTACGACGGGCACCTCGCGGTCGATGTTGGAGGGGAGGGTAGCCATCAGATAGCCATTGTCGTCGAGAGATACGTCTTCGAGGCCGAGCTTGTGCAACTCCTCTTTAAGATACTGTGCAAAAATCATCTGGCCCGGAGTGGAGGGGGTCAGGTTGGTCAGTTCGTCGCTTTGTGTGTCGAAAGTGACATACTTAAGAAATCTGTCGACAATGTGGGTCATGGCAAGAGGTTTAAAATTCAGCGACAAAGGTAGTCAAAAAGCGCGGTATAAGCAAATCAAAAATGCTCTCCGCCCGTCTCCCCGCGTCCGGAGAAAAAAGAGAGGGCGCTGGAGCGTCCTCTCTATATATAGTCAGTTGCTGATGCGTGGATTAGTGGCATCCGCAGCCTGAGTCGCCGCATGACTTCTCGCCGTCGCAGCCACAGCCGTCGCCACAGTCGCCGCAGCCACAGCCGCCTGCGGGCTGAAGCTCCTCGGTGGTGGCGTCGCGCACAGTCTGCACTTTGCCGTGGAAGCGTACGTCCTTGCCTGCGAGGGGGTGGTTGAAGTCCATCTTGACTTTGTCGGTGGTCACGTCGACTACGACGCCATTGACACGGAAGCCGTCGGCTGTCATCATCGGGACAACGGCACCCTTCTTGATTACCTCTGAGTCGAATTTGTCGTCGACTACAAAGATGTCTTTGTCAAGTTCTACTACCTGTTCGGGGTCGTAAGGACCGAAAGCCTCGTCAGCTTTGACTTTGACATCAAATTCTCCACCGGCTTCGAGGCCGTCGATAGCCTGCTCCAGGGGCTGGATCATGCCGCGGGTCACGCCGAACACGATTTTCTCAGGATCGGCGGGATCGCTCTGATGTACGAGCTTTTCAGTGCCGTCGGGAGCTACTTCGTAGAGGTCATAGACCATTTCTACATATTTTCCGGGTTGTACTTTTTCCATAATATATATGTTGTTTAGTTGTTATATTCGGTTATTGGCAGTTACAAAAATTGTGCCAAACAGCAGGTCAAAGCAGCGAAAAGCCCGTCGGGTCATCCCCTCGGGCTCGCTGTTTAGTCTACTTTGGCAAACTGGTCTTTGCCTACGCCGCAGAGCGGGCAAACCCAGTCGTCGGGAATATCTTCAAACTTTGTGCCGGGGGCAATGCCACCTTCGGGATCACCTTTTTCGGGATCATATACCCAGTCGCATACTTCGCAAATGTATTTATCCATAATCGTGGTTTGGGGGTTAGGGGATTATTATTGTGAATGTAATTATATTATATAAATGTAATTAAATTATATATATGAGTAGTGGCCTCACGGGTGTCAGTCGTCATAGCGTAGGAAAGTGCCGTCATGGTCAAACTTCATGTCGATGCCGTTGGTCAGCTCGATGTCGTAGCCATGCTTTTCGCGCTCGATGCTGACTATCTTCTGGCCGTGCTGATTGTCCTTGACATACTTGGCTACTTTCTCGGGGACGAACTTCGAGGGGACAGCCGCGTCGGAGCGCACTTCGATGTTCTCCCAGTTGCCGCTCTTGTCGAAGGTGATCTCGGTGCCGTCTGTCAGTATCACTTCATACTCAGACACGCGGCCGAAACTTTTTTCGACTTTTATTACGCTGATTTTAGCTTTGAAATTGTCAGAGATGACAGTTCTGGCGGCTGTGGGGAGTACACTCAGATCGCGTGTATAGCCGTCGCGTGCCGAAGCTGCGGCAGAGATCCCGAGGATTGCGATGGCGGCGATGATTAATTTCTTGAACATGGTCTTAGATCTTTAATTGTTATGAATCTATAACGAATCAGGAGTTAAATATGTTCGTGGCCGAACTTTTTTGTGACACGATTGTTTACATTTTTAAACGAAACAAAAAACTATTTTAACTAATCACGATTATGAAAAAGGTATTTATCCCCGTGGCTTTCGCAGCCGTAATCGGTCTGGCATCTTGCTCAGGCTCTAAAGAAAAAGCAGAGGTAGTAGAAGGTACAGTAGAGACTACCGTAGTAGAGGGTGTTGAGACCGTATCCGACGCAGCCGCCAGCGCTACCGACGCAGCTACAGCTGCCACTGCCGCAGCCACCGAGGCCGGCGACTCAGCTGTCAAGGCTACAACCGACGCAGCATCTTCTGTCAAGGATGCAGTTGCCGACAAAGTAGCCGACGTAAAGGATGCAGTAGCTGAAAAGGCTTCAGAAGTGAAAGACGCTGTAGCAGAGAAGGCTAACGAAGTAAAAGACGCCGTAGCTGACAAAGCTTCGGAAGTAAAGGACGCGGTTGTAGAGAAGGCCGCGGAAGTAAAGGATGCCACTGCTCAGAAAGCTTCAGAAGTTAAAGCTGCCGTAGCTGACAAAGCTTCAGAAGTAAAAGACGCTGTGAAGTCAAAGATAGATGACCTCAAGAAGTAATTGTTAATACAGAGATATAACAGAGAGGATGGCCGTGGCACAAGATGCTGTGGCCATCTTTTTTTTCGAGTCGGCTCTTGAATAGTAGGCACTCACTTCTGCTTGCGGCGCGGGAACAGCTTCCGTACATGCAGCAGCATCGAGTCGATAGAGCGGGCCGAGATGACGATAGTCGTGGCCGCCACTATCAGCGCCGCCCCTATGATGTCGCTCCCCGTCAGCGGCTGATTGAGCACCACGACGCTGAGCACCACCGCCGTCACCGGCTCCAGCGCTCCAAAGATAGCCGTCGGCGTAGAGCCGATGAGCTGGATAGCACGTGTCGTACACCATAGCGATAGTACTGTCGGGAGAGCAGCCAGGCAGATGAGGTTGACCCAGTTGGCCGAGCTCTTCGGTAGCGTCAGAGGAGTGCCGAGAGCGATGATGCCGATAAACAGAAGCGACCCCCATGCGATGATGTAGAAGAGCAGGCGCGTAGTCGGAATACCGCGGATAGCCGGCGACACATTGACCATCACGATATAGACAGCATACGTAGCCGATGAGAGGATGACCAGCAGCACGCCCAGCGTGGAGATCTTCGCCCCCGGACCCGCATCCATCAGCATCATCAGGCCTGCCGCCATCAGAGTCAGGCAGACAGCGAGCGACGGCTTAAACTTCTCGTGATAGATGAAGATCATCATGACCGCCACCATTATCGGGTAGATAAACAGCAGCGTCGAAGCAATACCCGAGTTGAGATATTCATAGCTTGCAAACAGGCCGAGCGATGACAGGCTCATCAGCAAGCCGAGTATCGCCACCGGGCCTATCTCATTGCGCTTCAGTCTGAACCCCATCCCCCTGACCGCTATCATGGCCGCCAGCATCGGGAGGCTGAGCACATATCTGAAGAGGAGCACCGACGTCGGGTTGAGGCCATCGCCGTAGAGCGGGATGGCAAACGCAGGGTTCGTGCCGTAGGCAGCCGCCGCCAGCGCTGCGAGAACATATCCGCTAAATTTCTGATGAGGTTTCATGCAAGCTCTGATTTTCCTACAAAGTTACACAAAAACACGAAATTCCCGCATCCCCTGTCATCATATCGCTGTATCCTCCCCATGTAAAATATCGGAGGGAATACACTGTAAGCGTATTCCCTCGAGATTATGGTTTGCCGTTTGATAGCTATGGGTTAAAAGTCGAAGCCGATTTTAAGAGTAACTGCGCCGCAATTTTCGGTACCTGAGTAATATCGATATTCCCACTTAAATTTCTGCATTTCATAGCCGATTCCGAAATTGAAGCCTGCACGCTTGCTCAGGCCAATTCCTTTTCGAGTGCGATTTACCGCAGGAAGGCAGAAATAGTCAGAGGCTTTTGATACGAGTGTGATCTGTGTTCCTCCACTTTCAAAGTCTGTTTTACCGTTAATACTCCCATCTGCAGGAGTTTGACCCGGTAGTGATAAGACACTCAATAAGATTAGGATTAGGGGGAAATAGCGTTTCATATCCCAATGAGTTTTATTGTACAAAGTTACCTATAATGGAGTGCGACACTATTTGAGATGTGTCATTGTTTTATTGACACATCTGTCATCTATTCGTTGCTTCGTATTCGTTGGATATTTCTTTGAAGATATTATGGCGCAATATCTTGCATATACGTTTGAGCAGCTCGATGTCTATATTTTCTTTCTGAAAAATCATAGAGACATTCTGGCGTGAGCAGAACAGTTTTTGCGCAAACCATGTCGGCGTGCGCTCCTGTTGAACCAAAATCTGACGTATTCTCTTGCCTATATGCATCGAGCTGTATAATCGTGCTGTCGGACTCCTTGACAGCACTCTTAATAACCCAAAAGGTGTGGAGACCTATTTGTTTTATCCCGACATTCAGGTCTTGGCCTACCTTAACACGAATAAAACAATGGCACCCCACACCCGAGCCCTATGTCGTAAGCCGATCGGCTTTAACACATGCATCAGATGCAGATGCTATTGATAAATTATCTTCGTGTTGAATTCAGACGGCCAAGTTTGAATGTCAAAGACAATTTTCTAATAACACCTCATTAAAAACAAAGTAGGCCGGAACTCTTCCTCAGCCCATATCGTTTGCAAATTTATGATAAATTCCTGTAAGTTCAAATTATAAAATCGATCTTGGGGCTTGATGTCGGGCCTGGATGT
>JAAVFS010000063.1 GCA_014800605.1 Bacteroidales bacterium
GGGCCATCTCACATTCATCCAGGATATCAATCAGTCGGTTGATTTCCTGCTCGCTCAGACCGTGTGCGGCGAGCTTTTCAGAGACATTGGCTCTGTTGAGATCAGTCAAGGGGATCGAGAGGCGGTCGGAGATGTAGCCCCAAAGAGCTTTCAGGACTTCGGCGTGGAATGCCTCGCTGTTGCCGGCATCCATATACTTCTTAGCTGTGCGGAGTCGCTTCTTGGCTACTCGTCCGGCGCGTGCAGTCTTCATGCCGACCACATCAGCGCGTTTACCACGTTCTTTTTTGTAGATGAGGAGGAATGCAACGGCTCCGGCGAGTATCACGACCCATACTATCCAGAATTTAGCCGTGTAGAACACCGGAGTCACGGCTCCCTTGCTGAGCTTCGAAGCGTCAGACTTGTGGATATGCAGGATGTCGGTGGCGCGACGGGCTATGTCCTCCTGCTCCATGATTCCGGTGGTCACACCGGCTCCTTTGGCTACATCTATGTTGTAGCCTCCTGTCGTCAGAGTGACATAGTCTTTCTTGGCAGGATCGAAGTAGCTGAATTCAATCTGCGGAACCTCAAATTTACCCACGCTCTGAGGCACGAAGGTATATTCTGTTTTTATCGAGCCGGTCACTGTGCTTCCTGACACTCTCGTTGATATATCCTCCGAAGGGGTATACTGCTCAAAGTCAATCGGGAATTCAGGCTGGGGAGCCTTGATGTTGGCGATATTGCCTGTGCCGGTTATCAGTATTTCCAGAGAGGCAGCCTCATTGGTTTTCAGTGACTGCGGGTTGAGCTTGGACTCGAGCGTAAAGCGGCCGACTGCGCCATTGAATGACGCAGGTGCGGGAGAGGGGAGGGCCTGCACATTAACGATCGAGGGTGAGCCGGTCACAGTCAGCTCTTTCTCTCCGACGGGGATCATCTGACGACCGAAGAATGAATTCATTACCTCATACTCTGTGACAGTCATCTGGAGCGCACCGGGATTGACTTCAAGTTTTCCCGTTTTCTGAGGGAAGAGGATATACTTTCTCAGCGGATAGATGATGTAGTTACGTCCGTTGATATTATCCATAGTAGCCTGTCCCTGATAGTTGTCGACATCCTGAGTCAGGAAGCCGTCAAACGATGGAGGAGTCTTATAGTTGAGGTTGGGTTGCTGCTCGCGGGTATAGAGAGTCAGCGTGCACTCGATGGCCTCGTGCTCATAGACGTGAGTCTTGTTGAGATTCATCCGCAGGAAGTGATCCTTGCCTGATGTGGCTGTTGTTGCACCTGACGACTGTGTGGAGGGTGATGCCGATTGCATCTGAGAGCCTGTACCTCCGGAGTAAGACGGTGTCCTGGAGGCGCTTTGGTCAGGCGGAAGCACCTTGATGCTTGCTCCTCTCGACTTCACCTCCTGGCCGTCGACTATGAATGTGGCAGGCGAAATGGTGTGGGTGCCTGTCTTGATAGCGCGGTAGGTGTAGGCGTAGCTGTACGACGATTTCTGAGTCCTTTTGCCATTGATGATGGTCATCGATGTTGATGAGGTCACTCCGGGCTGACTGCTGAGCTTGTTGCAGCCGTCGATATTGTCGATTTTGATATCATTGGCTTGACCATTCTCAAGTTCGTAGATTACCCGGAACACCTCTCCCTCTACTACTACATCCGGGACGACACGTACGCTCACACTCTGCCCGTACCCCTCAAGGGTGAAGGCGAGCATCATAGCTGTGAGCGATAGCAGTATCTTTAGTCTTGTTTTCATTTTATTCAGTATAATCGAACGGTAATCACTAAACGTCTAAATGATTACCAGGGTTTCAATGTCGAAGCATTCGCATTGGCTTTACGCTCCTCGTCAGCCTTCATATTCTCGAAGCGCTGTCGGGTGGCAGCCTCTTTCTTCTCCATGGCGTCAAGGATCTGTTGTGCATTGGCTGCACTCATCGATCCGTCTTGGCGATCCTGAGGCTTTTTGTCCTGATCTTCAGGCTTAGGCTTGCTGTTTTGGTTCTTATCCTGCTGATCCTGATCTTGGTTTTGGTCCTGATTCTGGTCCTTGTTGTCTTTATTCTGATCCTGGTTCTGATCTTTGTTCTGGTCCTTGTTTTGGTCTTGCTGATCCTGTTGCTGCTGGTTTTGATCCTGCTTATTGTCCTGATTCTGATTGTTTTCGTCCTCCGGCGGGATTCTCAGCTGAGCGAGACGAAGGTTTTCGAGCGCTTCACGGTTGGCCGTGTCTGCGCGGAGTATCTGTTTGTAGAGCTCGATACTTCTGCGATAGTCCTCGCGGGTGAAGGCTATGTTGCCGCTGTTGTAGATCGAGTTCTCTCTGAGGAGAGTGTCGGTGAGCGTATTCTTGGCTATGTTCATGAAGGCTGAGTCGGCGAGGGTCTTTATCGAGTCAGTCGCGTTTTCGGCCATGACGGAAGCCAGACCCAGATGTGTCAGCGCTGAGTTGTATTGAGCATAGGGGTTATCCGGATTTTCAGCAAGAGCTTTTTGAAAGGCTACATCAGCTTTTCTGAGATCGCTGTCTCTGTAGTGTTTGATACCCTCATTGATCAGATTGCGCTCCCGCTTGCTATACTCAGCCGGGCGGTCGCCATCCTTTCGGGACGAGCAACCGACTATCGTGAGAGCGGCGAACGCAGTGACTGCGATTATATGTGAATAGTGTCTTGCCATAGGTGTTTATTTACTGAAGAATGTATATTTTTTCAGCCATCCGATCTTTCTGTCGAGCACGAATATGTCGACAATCAGAAAAGCCAATGCTATCCAGCCGAAGACCGGGAACTGCTCGGCGCTTGACTTATATTTGACGTTCTTAAGTTCAGATTTCTGCAGGTGATCCAATTGGTCGGTAAGCTGCTTGACTGCTGTCTTGCTGCTACCCTGGATGTAGATGCCTCCGCCGGCCTGAGCTATCTCGCGAGCCATCTCTTCATTGAGTGCCGTGGTGACCACTGCGCCGTTGTAGTCCTTAAGATATTCGCCCGATTTGCCGACAGGGATAGGGGAGCCCTTGATCGATCCGACGCCGATCACATCGACTTCGATGCCGGCATTGAGAGCTTCTCTTGCCATATCGACGGCATTGCCCTCGTGGTTTTCACCGTCGGTTATGATGACGATGGCACGGTTGACATCCTCAGCTCCGGAGAATGACTTCATGGCTCTGCCGATAGCATTGCCGATGACTGTGCCCTGAGTTGTCACCATGTCAGTGGTGATGTTGTCGATATACATCTGTGTCGAGATCATGTCGCTCGTGATAGGCAGCTGCACATAGCTCTCACCTGCAAAGACGATAAGACCGACACGGTCATTATCGAGCGACTTGACCATCTGGCGGAGCAGGAATTTCGCACGGTCGAGTCGCGAAACGCTCTTGGCCTCATCAGTCGATGAAGCATTCATGGATTTAGAGACGTCAAGTGCTATCATGACTTCGATGCCCTGAGTCGACTCGCTATGTTCCTTTTCGCCTGAGAGCGGGCGTGCTACAGCTATGACGAGGGCAGTGACGGCGATGAGTTCCAGGATGATTTTCACCCAAGGTGTGTATTTGGATGCATCGGGCATCAAGGGCTCAAGCACCTCAGGACGACCAAACTTGCGTAGCTTGGCTCTACGGCGGAGTCGAGCCCAATAGAACAGGCCTAAAATTGCCGGTACGAGCAGCAGTAGATATAGATAGTGGGGATGTGCAAATTCCATAACTAACGTGTTTTAAGGTATTGACCTCATAATGGTGTGACGCATTACGAGTTCGGCACAGATCAGTCCGAGCGCCAATCCGAGCAGAGCGAATGTCAGCGGGCGGTCTTCCGTACGAGTAAAGTTTCGGACATCTATCTCTGTCTTCTCAAGTGTATCGATCTCTGAGAAGATATCTTCAAGAACGCGGTTGCCGGTAGCGCGGAAATATTTGCCGCCAGTGATGTCGGCTATCTCTTTCAGAGTAGCTTCGTCGATGACTACATCCTGCTTCTGATAGCTTACGCGGCCGAAATAGTCCATGACAGGGACATCGGCTTTGCCCATCGTGCCGATGCCGATCGTATAGACTTTGATTCCGTTCTGCTTGGCTATCTCAGCAGCTGTAAGGGGGTCGACATAGCCGGTATTGTTGGAGCCGTCGGTCAGCAGTATTATGCTCTTACTTTTGGCATTGCCGTCCTTGATGCGGTTGATTGAAGTCGCGAGGCCGTCACCGATAGCTGTACCGTCTTCCACCATATTGAAGGTGATCCCTTCGATAAAGTTGGACAGCGCGCCGCGATCGATGGTCATAGGCAGACCGGTCAGGCTCTCGCCGGCGAAGATGACGATACCCATATTGTCGTGTTCGCGGCCATTGATAAATTTTGATGCAACCTCTTTAGCAGCGCCAAGGCGATCAGGCTTGAAGTCGCGGGCCAGCATACTGGTCGAGATGTCGAGTGTCAGGATGATATCGGTACCTTCGGTCTTAGTGCTGCTCCAGCCGTCGCGGCTGATGGGGCGGGCGAGGGCTATGATCAGGCAGGCTATAGCTGCAAGACGCATTAAGAAAAGCAGATGGCGGATATAGTGTTTCAACGGTTTGCCAAGACGGGCAAACGGAGCTGTGGTGGATACCTGGAGTGACGGGCGCATGTTGCGCTGTTTGAGAACATACCACGCCGTAAGCGGAATGAGTACCGTCAGACACCATAATATTCCGGGATGGGCAAATTCCATTAGTTCTCAGGTTTTAAGTTAGTTTCATCACCGGCTGTCGAGGTAGCATTGTCGTCCTCGGCTATCTCTGCCGGGCGTGTGTTTTCAATAAATTCATCTGTAGCATCGTAGGCCTTGACATT
The DNA here is from genome assembly GCA_014800605.1 of Bacteroidales bacterium. GTDB lineage: Bacteria > Bacteroidota > Bacteroidia > Bacteroidales > Muribaculaceae > JAAVFS01. Next base: position 4,845 of record JAAVFS010000063.1, read on the forward strand.
GACCTCTGGCTTAGGCTGCATCTTCGCAAACTTTACGAAGTCGGCAGTGTCGAGCACGGCTTTGACATTGGGCAGCTCAGCAGCTATTTCAGGGATTTCAGCGAGATGCTTAAGGAGCTGAGAGGATGTCATCTCAAGAGCATTGACGTCGTAGCGGCGGCTGATGTAGCGGCGCAGGATATCGGTCAGCTCGGAATAATACTCCTTGTCGTGGCCCTTCTCCCAGAGATGCTCTTCTTTCAGCATGGCGAGTAGGCGTTTAGCCTGATCGTAAGGGGGTTCGACTTTTTTCTCGGGCAGGAACGGCACCTTGAGGCGATTGGTCAGTATCAGTACGGTGACGATACCGGCCGCCAAAAGGATTATCCCGGCAAGTAGCCATTTCCAGTTGTCGGTAAGCCAGTCGGGCAGGAAGTCATACCATTTTGAGCCTGCACTCATGACGGTAGCCATCGGGTGGATGTCTTCCATGTGTGAGACGTCAATCGGGTTGATTTTCAGTGTTATGGTGTTTGATATGGCCGTGTCAGCGCCGACTATATGGATGAAAGGCGGAATCACATAGACTCCGGAATCAAACGATTGCAGCTTGTATGTGCGTGTTACCTCCTGGAGGCCATTGCCGATTTCCTTTACCGATGTGGTGCTGTCAGGGCGGAGCTCAACCTCCTTAGGCCACATATCAGTCAGTCGCAATATCTCCGACTGGCTCCCCTGGGGCTCGACAGCCTGAATTTGCAGATTGACATACGACCCCATCACGGCGACAGAACTTTCAATCGTAGATGTGATGCTGTTGTTGGCTGCGGCATAGAAAGCTCCGCAGGCAGCAGCTGACAACAATATGTATCTGAGTGATTTCTTCATTATTCTTTATGCTCGGTCGAATTTCATTAGCGCAGGGTGCGGTTCTTAAACAGATTTTTCAGTGCGACTACATAATCTTCGTCGGTGGCGACAGAGGCAGAGTCGACATTGCTCTTCTTGAGGATCGTGTTCATCTGCTGCTGACGCTCATACCACCATTTGGCGTAGGCATTACGGGTCGACTTACGCGAGGTGTCCACCCAACATTCCTGACCGGTCTCAAGGTCGCTGAGACGCATTAGTCCGACGTCGGGCAACCGGGCGTCGCGCTTGTCAAACACCTGAATAGCCGATACGGAGTGCTTGCCGGAAGCGATCGTGAGCGCTTTCTGATAGTCATGACTGTCGATGAAGTCGGATATCAGGAATACTGTGCAACGCTTCTTCAAGGCATCTGTCATGTAGCGCAGTGCCAAGGCGATGTCAGTTCCTTGATTCTCAGGCTGAAAATCAAGTAGTTCGCGTATGATGAAAAGAATGTGCTTACGCCCTTTCTTCGGCGGGATGAATTTCTCGACTTTGTCGCTGAAGAAGAGCACGCCGATTTTATCGTTGTTCTGGATGGCAGAGAAAGCAAGTGTAGCAGCTATTTCAGCTATCATCGTGCGCTTGTCTTCACCGACGGCGCCAAACAGGCGGCTGCCGGAGACATCGACCAGCAGCATCACTGTCAGCTCGCGCTCCTCCTCATATACCTTAATATACGGGTGATTGTGTCGGGCCGTTACGTTCCAGTCTATGTCGCGGATGTCATCGCCATATTGATACTCTCTGACTTCTGAAAAGGTCATACCGCGTCCCTTGAAGGCCGAATGATATTCACCCGCGAATATGTTCTGCGACAATCCTCGGGTCTTTATTTCGATTTTCCTTACTTTCTTTAGTAGTTCGTTGGCGTCCATCGGTTATGCGGATCTTTAGTTATTCGCACTATTTTCGCAGTCCCGTGGGGGAAGGCTTGAAGAGTGCTCTTATTCTGGTTGAGTATGTTTGCACCGAATAGCCTCAATCCTTTGCAGAGCAGGCGAATCGGCTACGGCATACTATCAGGGAACTTCGATTTTGTTGATGATACGAGAGATGATCTCGTCAGTGGTGATGTTGTTGGCTTCAGCCTCGTAGGTTAGACCGATACGGTGACGCATTACGTCGTGACAGACGGCGCGCACATCTTCGGGAATCACATAGCCACGCTGATTGAGGAATGCGTATGCGCGTGAAGCCTTGGCAAGGCTGATAGATGCACGTGGAGATGCTCCGAAGGAGATGATGTCCTTGAGGTCGGAGAGACCGTAGTCGCCGGGGAAACGTGTGGCGAACACGATGTCGACGATGTAGCGTTCGATCTTCTCGTCGAGGTAGATTTCCTCAACGACTTTCTGTGCGTCGATGATCTCCTGAGGTTTGAGCAGTGCCTGAATCTTAGTATATTGGCGTGCGATATTCTGGCGGACGATGATCTGCTCCTCTTCGCGGGTAGGATAGCCGATTATCACTTTCATCAGGAAACGGTCGACCTGTGCTTCAGGCAGGGGGTAGGTACCTTCCTGCTCGATAGGGTTCTGTGTGGCCATTACGAGGAAGGGCTCATCGAGGGGGAAGGTGTGGTCGCCGATGGTCACCTGGCGCTCCTGCATAGCTTCGAGGAGGGCGCTCTGCACTTTTGCCGGGGCACGGTTGATTTCATCGGCGAGTACAAAGTTGGCGAAGATTGGTCCGCGTTTTACCTGGAACTGCTCCTTCTGAACGCTGTAGACCATCGTACCGATGACATCGGCAGGGAGCAAGTCGGGGGTGAACTGTATACGGCTGTATTTTGCGTCGATAAGTTGTGCGAGAGTCTTGATGGCGAGGGTCTTTGCCAGACCGGGGACACCTTCAAGCAGGACGTGGCCGTTAGCTAATAAGGCTACAAGGAGTGACTCTACAAGATGTTTCTGACCTACGATGGTCTGATCCATACCGCGAGTGATCAATTTGATGAAGTCGCTCTTGGCGGCTACCATATCATTCAGTTCTCTGATAGAAACGGGTTGTCCCATAATTCAGTTATTTTGTTGTTTATAATTTCTTTTAATAGTTAGGTTGTTCGGCTATATTAACAAATTTAGCTATGACAAAGTTAGTCAATTAGTAAGTGTTAAAATTATAAGGGTTGTTAAATTTGTTTATATATAGTTTAAGAGCCGGTTAGAGTTGTCTAATCGGCTCTTAAAAACAATCGGTTACTTGAATTTCCTGTTTAGCTCGTGGCTGAGGTTTTTAGCTTTCTCGACCGAGGCAGGATCGTTGGGGTTGATGCCATATTTTTCGGCCGGAGGAATTACAACTTTGAATCCTGCCGGAAGCTTCATCGGGTTGGAGATGCGGTCTTTGTTTTCCTCATATATATATACCCAGAATTCCTGCACACCATAGTGCTTTTGAGCGATCTTTGTCAGGAAGTAGCCGGGGCGCACAGTGTCGTAAACGACTCCGCCGTCCTGAGTCCTTGCCTGCTCAGTGGCAGGGAGTTTTGATTGCTGAGGCTCAGCGGGAGGGGTCGGTTTTGCGGGTTCGGCGGCAGGTTGCTCGATAGTATCAGCTGTTCTTGTTTCGGCGGTAAATGATGGCGTTTCCTCGACAGCCTCTTCGCTGAGAAATGCCGATGAGTCATCGTATTCGTCATCATCGGCGTATTCTTCGTTGGTGACGCCGTATGCCGAGTCAATGCTGCTGTCCATCAGCTTCGGGTAGATCAGATAGACCAGCAGGCAGCACACGAGGAATCCGGTGACAATACCTAAAATATATGCAATGACGGGGTTGAATCCGCGTCGTTCTGCCTCGGGCTCCTCGTGATATGCAGGTTGAGGATGATACTCAGTGTGTTGCGCCTGGTTAGTTGCCGGAGCTTCTGCCACAGCAGGTTTCTCTGTAAAGGGTGCTACGGGTTTGGGAGTTTCTTCGATTTTGTCAGGGACAGTTTCGACGACCGGAGCAGTTTCTTTGACCGGAGCCGGAGCGGTAGCCGTAGCAACCGGTTCAATCGGTTCGGGGGTAATTTCTTTAGCGGTCTCGGTTACCTTGGGCTCCGGAGCGGGCAGGGTAGTCGCCTTTTCTTCAGTCACAGGAGCAGCAGGCTCAATATCCTTAGTCTCAACCTCGGTAGTGGCCTCCGGTTCTGCTGCTTCGACAGGCTCGGCGGATTCCTCGGTAGTGTCTGCGCCGGCCAGCTCTTCAGCGGTGATTCCCGGCTCAAGCATCACGCTCTCAAAGAGTGAAAATGGTTCATTGACTTCAGCCGAAATCTCCTGGTTGGGTGTGAAGACGACATATCCCTGATGGTCAACGCCGAAGGTGCCGAGTCCCGGCACTTCTATATCGTTCTGACGTGCCTTAAGGCGGGTGGTCACCTCGTCGACTACAGCCGAAATGAAGTCAGCCGCTTCGCGCTCGGTGCAGCCGGTGTGGCGAC
>JAAVFS010000064.1 GCA_014800605.1 Bacteroidales bacterium
AACGAAATAAATTCGTTTTCACTTAATAGAACTCCATCTCCATTATATGGGAAGATGACCTTTTCAATTTTTGAATCTAATTCTGACTCACTCTTAAGTATATTTGGTTTTACAATGTCTCGACAGATAGATTTTTCTATCTTTTGCATTCCTCCTTCAAACTTCAAGAAATAATATGTTTCATCTTCAGAATGTGGCTGGAATATAAAAATGTCATTGGCAAGTGTTGCTATTCCATTTTTAATATTAAATGCCTTTCCAAGAGGAACACCTGCCGTTTCGATACGATTAATGGCTTCCATAATGGTAGTATCACTTAAATTCCAACCCTTACGTGCATCAAGCTCCTTAAAAGGAATGTTATTATAACTTATATCGCCCTTTAATTTTACTATATTTGATGAAATTCTCGAGTATGCTAATTCAGTCGATTGTTTATTTTCGGCAAAAAATAAGCACGTGTATGCAAGTTTTCCTTTAAAGATAAGTTCTTCCCCAAAATTTGCTATCGTAATTGAATAATTACCCTCGCTAAATAATTCCCTTAGAGATCGAGCATTTACACTTTTGAGGAAAGTATTTACCGTAATGAATCCCAAAATGCCATTAGCGGCAAGCAATGACATACCTATTTGGAAAAATGGTATGTATAAATCAGAATTGCCCGATTTGCACACCTCAAATTTTGTCATCAGTAACTTACTTTCCTCGTCTATGTTTTTTGAACGTACATAAGGCGGATTCCCAACAATAATATTAAACCGATTATTGTTGAAATCAAAATCAAGTGTATTAGCCACAAACAGTTTTAATTCATTAACATCAATAGTCTGATGTTTATATGCTGCTTGAAGCGAAATTAGAATCTTTGCTCGAGTAATACTTTCAGCGTCTATATCAATCCCCGTAATTTGTGAGTAGGCCTGAGTATACGAGCGACCATATCTGTCAACAAGTCTATCTGCAACTGAAATTAGAAAGGCACCGCAGCCACATGATATATCAGCGATTGTAGCTTGTCTTATCTCTCCTGAATATCTATTAAGGACTTCATCAATTATGTACTCTCGTATATATTTTGGAGTATAGACTGCCCCATTTGTAATAGAATTTTTTTTAGGGATAGCCAATTCAAACAAGTTGATAACGTCCTCTAAAGTTCTAACACCACTAAAATGGAATAGATCAAGACCAAATGTACTTTCGTCTTGAATTATGAATGATGACAAAAACTCGTTATATACAGTGATATTATTGTTTCGGATAAAAGAAGTTACGACCAATGTGTTAAACACATTGGTATTTTCAACATATTTCTCAAGTATCTTTTTCGGAATAACAGTTTTAGCGTTCATAATAACACTGAGAATTTATTAAATCAACTTCATCATCAGATAATTCGTATGCTTTCGATACAGCAATGTCAAGTTTATTATACAGTTTATCAAGAGCGATACGTAAGGGTTTCCGTTCTTCATCAGATACATTCCTGATGAGTTCGGCTATCCTCTCAATTTTTTTCACCAAGTCGCTTATTTGTGAATAGACATCTTGTTTATTCTCAAATAACTCAACTGGGAGTGGCACATTTTTCAGGAATTCCTTATTATATTTCGCATAATTTCCACTGGATGGATTCGCCATATTTCTTGCGAGGACACCAAACACCTTAGAATTAATCAGGCCGGATAATACATAGGCATCCTCATCAATGGATGAAAACTGAATAAAGTTTACATTGACGTTATCACAATAGACATTTGGAACTTTGACCATTGAAGCAATAGGGTAAAAAGTCGTCATTGGAACAACGACCTTAGGACCAATGGTGTCTAAGTTTTGGGATCTCGTAAAGATATGCCAATATTCTTGTGCGTCAAGATTTACATTACGTTCTGGCTGAGTTTGTACTGCTGTGGTTATTGTCTCTTTATGTTTGAGTAGATATGCAGCAGCTTTTGGGAAACGCCTTTGATATTCAGAAAATGGTATAGCAACAACGCCATTATCTGTAATATCATATGGGAAAATGGCAAATGTTCTCCGAGGAGGTAAGGCATAAGGCGAGAACTGTTCATTGCATATCAATTCTCGACAAGCGTCCTTCTCAATTTCAACATCAGAGTCAATCCCTGTCATTCCATAAACAAGATCCTCCGAAGCTCGATTACATTTAATATGATAAGCTTTTGTCCATAATACCTGAATCCCAACTTTAACTTCAAATCGATCTTTTAGTACACCAAGACGTTGAGTCAATTGATTCCTGAGTCTTAGGAGAGGAATATTATCAAAAGACCATCCGTCATCATCAATAAGTTCCGTACTTATTTCTAAAGGAGATTGTAATGAAGAACTTCTATAAATGAATGTTTTACTCTTTGATACTCTCTTCTCTAAAGAAAGAATTGCAACGTATGTTATCTTCCGTGCAAACATATCATTATCCTCAAACTCAAAAATTGAGTATAGATAATGATTCTTTCTGATCAATTCTCGAATGGCTTTACCATAATCAGTCTTGAAAAATCTTTTTTGGACTATGTATGATAATCTTCCTCCCGGCTTAAGCAGTTTCATTCCCTGCTCTATGAACGGTATGGATAAATCTACCTTACCTTTCTTACTACATGGGAATACTTCTTTTATCCATTTGGCCATTGTCGGTAGACCACTATTGTAGTTTTTAACTTCTACATAAGGAGGATTACCGATTACATAGTCGAACCCGCCACAGTCGAATATCTGACTGAAAGAATCCTTCCAATCAAAAAACCTTGTAGATTTTATTTCTTCAGGTCGGTTATAAAGTGATTCATCAAAATCTAATATCCCGGGGGTGACAAGCGTATTACCACATTTGATATTAGTGCCAATTCCATTGAGAATTTGATAGCCCAAGATCCCTGCCTTTTCAAAAACAGATGGCTGGTATCCGTCAACCACTCTTAATGAAAGTGACATTTTAGCTACTTCAACGGCTTCCATATCAATGTCTACGCCATAGATACAGTTCTGGATAATCTTTCGCTTACCTTCAATCGTCAGATATATTCTATCATCATCACGAATGAAAAAATCTGAGGGAATGGATTCCCCATCTTTTATTTTTTTGATGATGATTTCCGAAATGCAATCAAACAATGTTACCAGAAATACACCACTTCCACAAGCTGGATCGATAAATCTTAGGCTAAGAAGACTTCCCAAGGATAACTTACATAACTCCTCCCTATCAAGAATATTCTCGATAGTCATAATGACGAGATTTTGCGGAGTTGTGACAGCGCCTTTACTCTTTCGATATTCTTCCTTTAACTTTAAGCTTACTTTACCATCTTCTTCAACAACCACTGTATATCCAAGGAACTTATCATAAATATCACTTATCGTTTTTAAGGGGATTACATCAAAACGATAAGGTGAGGGATAGTATAATACACGAAGTAGACAATCAAAGACATCATTACTGATAGTTAGATTGTGCAAGGCTTCATTTCGTCCAAATAAAGGTCCATCATACTTCTCATAAAAAGTAAAGTATGAAGAGTTCTTAAAATTCTCCCAAAATCCGGTAGAAGCAAACTCGTTTAAAAGCCCGTCTCTCTCAATACCGCGAGATTCGCAGACTCTAATAAACAAGAGCCTATCTATGATAATTTGAGCCCACAATGTTAGAGGAGCCTCTTGTATTGTTAAATTCTCATTAGACTTTATAATATCTTCAATTAGATGAATTCTAAAATCACTGAGTAATCGTGTAAATTCAACATCAACAGACTCTCCTTCTCCAGAATAATAGAATTCAGAATTAGAAATAACAGATGATCTATCCAAATATTTCTTTAGAACATCAAAATTCTGAACATAATTATCTGATGTGAGATATATTATTCTTGCAAACGCAGCTGGGTCATTTACATTAGGCATTGGACGGCAATCATATATTGCCATCTCTTTCATATTTGTCACAATTGAATATGAAGCACCTATCGACCATCCATATGATCTAATCTGAAAAGCAACGGAGTTATCACGTTCTATCGGCACATCAAGATTCTTAGCATCAAGAAATGCTAAAGGAATATTGCCATTGACAAACGTATAATCTGGACGCGTATTTGAAGAACCAATAGAGTGAAGCAATTCTCTATGATGACGGTCAAGAGTCCGTTCTTGGAGTATCTGGTGGGTATTTTGTACATCCCATCCAAATATACCAAGCATCTCATTGATCCATGTACGCACAGTTTCTTCTGAAGCGTCGTTAAGTGCTCCATGCTTTAACGCTTCTGAAAACCGATTGATAAATATTTCAAATCTCTGCTTCACTTTAATGGCAATTTATAAAAAGGAAACATCCGAGTAGCATCTGAAGGCCGACCAAAGCCTGTAACGACTACAAGGATGTTCCCAAAGGTTTTCGGCTCTCGCCGTATGTCTTTTTATGATTACTGACTGGTCATTTTCAGATAAGCGTTACTTCCAATTGCAAAGTTAACAAAAAAATCTCACATTCATGCTATTTTACGGATAAAATATTTGCTTTTGCATCCTCACTTTTAGGATTTTAGGATATATGTCGATGCAAATTTGTGCAATCGAATTTCAATTCTTATTGAGTTATATCAAGATACTGATTCTATGAATTAGGCCACACAATACACTGAATTTTTCTCTTATGAGCATTGAGCCCTGGCAGGGAGCGTTTTTACGTGCAAAGTTACTGCGCCCCGGAGGAACGCCAAGTGCCGCTTCGCTTTCCGCCTTTGTCTCCACACTTGTCTAATCCACCCTTATAGTCGCAGTTCTTTACTTGCACGAAAAACGGCCATCCCTGCCGAAGAAGCTCAATCGAGCTTCACAAAAGGGAAAGTAATTAAAACTCAAACATTTCAAAACTTCTGACTATGCGAGTAAAAAGAATGACTATCAAGGAGGGTAAAAGACACGGCATCAGCCGTTTTCCCAACTTCCACCGCTCAGGCTCAGTGCGTGGTATGAAACGCCTATACTATGGTAATGACTGCCTTTTGGTGCGTTGTGGTAACTTCATCTACAACGTTACTGCCGAGCCTCAAATCTACAATCAAGCAACTATCTAAATTCCACCGATATGAATACCGATATTGATTTCAGTAACATCGCCGACAGCGACAAGGCATTTGTTGAAGAGTTTGAGAACTTTGTCAACGGCAAAGTGAGCAATACCGAAAAGACCGGTATGGCTATGACCACAATGCACCGCTACCTACAACAGCAGGCTTTCAAGGTGTGTCTTGGCTACATCAAGGCTCTCGCCTACAACTACCGAAAGGGAAGATATGACCAACGCAACGAGTGGGCATCTAAACTTGCAAACGAGGCTTACGACCACCTCATTGAAGCCGACCTTATCTATGACCCCGATTTCAATAATCTCTAAATGACTTGAATATGGACGATACCGATTTCCCCGAATACGGACAGCAGTGTGAACTCAAAGAACCGTGGCGTGGCTACCACCGAGGT
>JAAVFS010000065.1 GCA_014800605.1 Bacteroidales bacterium
TAATTCAGATGTGCCGAAATTTGATTTCACACACTCTAATTTCACATTCAGTCCGTCCTTCAGATTTATATCCCAAGTTACTGCGATAAGCTAAAAATCATAAAATATTTATAACTTGATTTGGGTGCATTTTGTTGTATGACGAAGATAAAAGATTGCCTTACAGGCGCATATCTACGGCGCTTTTTATGTTGTCACTCAGTCACGATGGAACCCCATCGCTCCTTCGTTCCATCACAAAAATCACTCGCAGATATGCGACCTCAGCGTTAATAAATATTGGGGAACGGGGTCTAACGCTTCTTCGGCTGGATACTGAGGCGATACTGGACGGACAGCATAAGATAGCGCGGCAACGAATTGGTATAGCTTACCGTACGTCCGCTTGCCGTCACGGCATATTTGACATTAGACAGCCTATGGAGGATATCAAAGCCGTCAAGCATGAACACCCACGACTTATTGCGCGGCAGAGAGTAGGTAATACGCGCGTTCCAGACAGGATCGGTCGTATCGAGCTCAGGCGAGCCGTAGCCGCGGCGTGTATAGCACATGAAGTCGGTGCTGATACCTATACCACCCGGAAGCTGGAAGACACCCGAGATACCGTAGTTGAGATGCGTAGCATTGATATCGCGGAACCCTTCGCGTCCCGAAGTCGTGTAGCGGCGCGTGATGTCGCCACGCAGACGCAGGCTCTGGCGCCCTATCTGCCAGTCGAAACGCAGCTTCTCGGCTATCGACTTATGCGACACCTTGAAGAGCTCAGGCTCCTCGGAGTCGATACCGATCATATCGCTGTAGCCTGAAATGACCCCTTCGGTAGTGCTGGAGAGCGTAAACTGCTTGGTGGAGCCAAACTGCCAGCTGAAATGATTGTGGAGCTGCGTGCTCCAGTTGCCGTCGACATTATAGGTACGGTTGTAGCGCACACCGGTGTGAGTATCATAAGTGTACCCGCGTGTCAGCGCGTTGCTCTTCGTGGAGTAATGTGCGTGGAGAGTGTTGGAGAGCGGGAGCGACAGCGGCGACCAGGTCCACTTCAGGTTGTTGGCAAATGTATATTCCGGCTTGAGATCCGGATTGCCGCGGTAGATATTCAGCGGGTCAGCATCGTTGACCACATCTATCATGTCATAAAGCTCCGGCAGCTCAGGCTCAAGACTCAGGTCATATTTCAGCACATTGCGATATCTGCGGTCGTACCCTTCGCCTTTGCCCTGGAAATAGAATTGCACATCCGCACCATAGTGCGTGCTGATATTCCCCAGGATATTGGAAGTCGACAGCGGATAGTCATGGCCGTCGCGGTGATAGCTGAAATTGCGGTGTACATACTGTATATCAGGACTTACCGTCAGGTTAAGTCGATTGCCGTCGCCGACCGCACGTATATAAAATAAATATCCGCTCAGACGGTGGGTATTGGTAATCGTGCGCGAGGCGTGGCTCCATCCCGGCATGAATGTCGACTCATACCCCTCGGGAAGCACACCGTAGACACCCATGTCATTGAGGCGGTCGAGGGCAAACATATAGGAGTCGCGCGTCTGGTCGACAAATGAATAGTCATAGTAAATGCCGAAGTTGATACCATTGAAATAGGTAGTGTATGTGAGGCTCGACCTCAGCTGCAGAGTGTGGTTGGGAGTATTGTCGGTATACTGTCGGCGCCGTACGGCCGGGTCCGGGTCCGAGCCATAGTTGACTACATAATCATTCCACCGGTCATTCTTCTCCGAATTGTAAGAAGCACTCAGAAAGAGCGAAAGCTTATCATTTGACTTCGGAAGCTGGTAGCCCAGCGACTGGCCGATTGCTCCGATGAGGGAGCGCACATAGCCGTCAGTCCGCGTCTTCGAGCGATTGATGACGCTCTCAAGCAGCTCCGGCGAACCATCGGAATAAATAGCGTCGAGCAGCTCCGACGAGGTCGGGCCAGGGTCAGAGTCGAATGTGCCCGATAACTGCGAGGCGTTTGAGCGACTGTGACTGAAATTACCCTGGACATAGTTGGACATAAAGAATCGCGTGAACTTCTTGTCAACATTGTTGTAGAAACGTGCCGAAGTGTTGCGAGTCCGTGAATCCGAGTAGCGGCGGTCGTATGTATCGCCGCCGGGCAGGAAATTGATGACATCCGAGCTCGCAAGCGTGTGGTCGATCATCTGATTGAAATAGACAGATCCGCTGGCACGCAGATCCTCCTCAGCGCTCGTATGGCTATAGTCAAGGCCCGCTGTCCGCACCTCGCGCGAGCCGTCCGGCAGCTGATCCGGCGTCCACGTATCGTCGCGGCCCGGATTGCGGTTGTTGTTGAGATTATTGACATTACCGACCAGCGACACACGCGTCGTCGGGTTAAACCACGACGCAAACAGCCGCCCGAGATAACGGTCGCTCGTGCCATAGCCACCCTGCGCATTGACAATCCAGCCGATATTATACTCGCGCTTGAGCCTGACATCCATAGTCAGCACCTTGCGCGCATCCGGGCGGATCTGACGCCGGGCATCACGCGACTCACCCTCATAGACCTGAACATCCTTGACCGTATAAGCCGCGATATTCTCAAGCATGATATTGTTATTGCCGTCAAAAAACTCCTTGCCATTCAGAAGCAGCGACTCAACAAACTCCCCGTTGACCTTGATCTGTCCGTCGGAAGTCAACTGCACACCCGGCAGCTGCGAGATCAGCGCATCAAGCATCGACCCCTCCGCAAGCAGAAAAGCATCAGCATTATAGACCATCGTATCACCTTTGTGGTAGAACTTGATCTTCGAAGTCGTCACAGTCACCTCCTTAAGATGCTGCGCCGCACGGTCGAGATAGATGAACGGCAGCTCACGATTAGTCTCGCGCTTGCCGATATTGTCGATACGCACACTCATAGTGCGCGGAGCATAGCCATCACACACCACATCAAAGACATAGGTCGAATCCACACGCGGCACCGCCTTATAGAATTCCGACGTAGTAATCACCTCGCCATGCTTATAGTCATGCCCCTTGTCAGCCTTAATACTGTCCGTGACATTCCCGTCGGCATCATACCATAAAATATAGGCCTGAGTCAAATCCGTCTTGCCGAGCGACTCCTTGACGCGGCCGCGGATATATAACGAATTGTCAGCCATAACCGACTGACACAAAGCCATCATAAAGGCTAATACAACCAGGATGCGGCGCGCCGAGCGCCCGAGAGAGACACCTGAATAGTTTTTCATGAAAAATATGATAAATGATTACATCGCAAAGATATACAAATAAATCAATATAAATACCCCCCCCATTAATAAATGTAACAAACTATTAAAAATTATAAACAATTAACATCTCTCCACCCCCACTTCAGCATAATAATTACACACATGGAATCTATTTTCCGCGAAAAACTTGCTCATAAAAATAAAAACCCCTACCTTTGCATACACAAACAGCGCCCGCCCCATAGCGGCCAACGCCTGTCGGTCCTATAGCTCAGTTGGTTAGAGCACCTGACTCATAATCAGGGAGTCCTTGGTTCAAGCCCAAGTGGGACCACATCCGCCAAATCCGAATTCCAGAGAATTCGGATTTTTTTTGCAGGCCAGAGCACCTGACTCTCCGTGTACACATATTGGCAGGGAGTCCTTGGTTCAAGCCCAAGTGGGACTACCTCATCCACCCAACACCCTCAGGTCCGATTCTCCCGAATCCGGACTTTTTTAATTACTCGACCCCTCCAACAAAAAACGGCGACCCGGGGAAGGCTGCCGTTTTTTTCAGAAGGAAGTCTGCCCTCCGTTCTTAATTTATTGTATTATAAGATACTGTCTTTTATTACGTCGGTAATATATTTCACTTCTTCGTCGCCTACATAGGGTCCGGCAGGAAGGCAGATGCCCACCTTGAAGAGCGATTCGCTGACTCCGTTAACATACGCGGGTGCTGATTGATAGACAGGCTGCTTATGCATAGGCTTCCATAGGGGACGTGCCTCTACGTTAGCAGCATCGAGGGCTATACGGAGGGCTTCGACATTATCGTTAGGCTGGCAATCGGTGACAGCTGTCCTGGCAGCATGGGTGACTCCTGCTGCTCCACCGACAGCGCCGGTTATTACCTGTCGATACGCATTCTCCTGCCCTTTTATCTTTAACTCCGGATCAAGAGTAGCGGTGCAGAGCCAGAAGTTTGAATCATACTCGGGGCCGGGATTACCATGCATAGTAATGCCTTTTACTTCCTTCAGCAGGTCGCAATAAAGCTGCTGGACATGTTTGTGATGCGCGATATGTTCGTCAAGAATTGTCATCTGTCCACGACCGATTCCGGCGCAGATATTTGACATTCTGTAGTTGTAGCCTATGGCCTCATGCTGGTAATAGGGATAGCTTTCGCGGGCCTGAGTCGCATACCACAGTATCTCGCGGGCCTTATCAGCGTCCGGACATATCAGGGCACCGCCTCCCGAAGTCGTGATCATCTTATTGCCATTGAATGACAGCACACCGTATTCGCCAAACGTGCCGAGCGACTGTCCGTTATAAAACGAGCCGAATCCCTCAGCACCATCTTCGATGACCGGTATCTCATAGCGATTGGCGATCTCCATAATACTGTCTATTTTATAGGGCATACCATAGAGAGCGACAGGGATGATTGCTTTAGGCTTACGTCCGGTCTTGGCAATGCGATCTTTGATGGCCTCTTCGAGGAGATCGGGGTCCATATTCCATGACTCAGGCTCTGAATCTACGAAGACGGGAGTAGCTCCGAGATATGTGATCGGATGACTTGACGCGCAGAATGTGAATGACTGAACGAGCACCTCATCGCCGTGACCGACTCCACAGGCTATCAGAGCAAGATGTACGGCTGCCGTACCGGCACTGAGCCCTACGACTTTCTTATCAAGTGGAGACTTTCCCCGGCGCTTATTTACAAAATCCTCGAGATCCTTTTCAAAGCCATTGACATTTGGCCCCATAGGCACAACCCAGTTTGTATCGAATGCCTCCTTAATAAAATCCATTTCCTTTCCGCTCATGTGAGCAAGGCAAAGATAAATCCGTTCTCTCATATTATTTCATTATTATATTTCATTCGTTTACCTAACACTGTGCAGAGTATTATCTCTATATCCTTCATAAATGAAAAGTGATGGAGATAATATCTATTTATAAGCACTTTATCCGGGAAAATAACTTCGTCATTATATCTCTGGGGGTCCGACTGATTGGCCAGAATCTCCTCCTCATTACGGTATTTCAGAGAGGCCGGGCCTGTAATGCCGGGACGGAGCATCAGCACCTCACGGTCGTCGCCCCTGAGCAGGTCAGCATAGCCCGGCACATCCGGACGAGGCCCTACAAAGCTCATATCTCCGATAAGCACATTCCACAATTCGGGAAGCTCGTCAAGCTTATACTTACGCAATTTGGCGCCCAGAGGCGTTATGCGGCTTTCGCCCGCAACAGATACAGACGAGCCATTATGACCGACAGTCATCGACCGAAACTTATACATGGTAAAAAGCTTACCATTCTTACCCACGCGTTTTTGCTTAAATATCACGGGGCCGCCAGGCATCTTGATCTTTATAATGATCGCGATCACTGCAAAAACAGGCAAAAGCAAAAGTAGGCCCATTAAACTTGCTATAAAATCAAATAATCGTTTAAGCATATACCTCTTTACTTATCAATAACCTGCTCTGAGAACCCCTGAAAGACCCGATCATACGAGAATCGCTCTGTGACGTATTGTCTTGCATTCGTCCCTATCTTCTGACATAACTTTTTGTCGGATAACAAGGAGATAATCTTATCGGCCATTTTTTCGTAATCATCTTCAATGACAATACTCTCTCCGCTAACAACCGGGCCTAAGCCCTCTGCACCGATCGAAGTAGTAACAACGCAGCAACCCATGGCCATTGCCTCAAGGATCTTATTCTGAACGCCTGCGCCGGAATACATAGGCGCCACTACTATATTTGACTTCCGGAGATAATCCTTAGGATCATTGACAAAACCTGTCACTATTATATTGTCGGAAGCAAGTCTCCGAACCTTCTTTGCGGGCCGATTACCTACGATATAGAATTTGGTATCGGGATACTTTTTCAGTACCGATGGGAATACATTAGCTGCGAACTTTGATACGGCTATTATGTTCGGATCATAGAACATCGATCCCACAAAAACAAGATTATGACCTTCTGACTGGGTTATAGCCTCATCAGGGATGTCCACGCTATTAGGTATGACGGAAATCCCCTTCGTGGGCGACGTCAGGTTTTTAAGGATATAAGAGGAGTCTACATCGGATATGATAAGCGCTTTATCAAAAGTATTTACGAGATTAAGCTCCATATTGAGAAGGCGACGGGCTTCTTCTCTATATACGATACTCATTGGAAAACCATGTTTTGATGCGGCTCCCTTATAATTCATAGAGATAGCATCCACGAAATCTATCCAGCGAAGCACCTTTGTGTTATCTGCAACATAGCTTGCCGTCCTGATATTGTTACAAAACACGTAGTCATAATTATCTATGGATGAGCGAAGATGCTTATCCAGCTCTTTGCTGTGAAAATAGGCGCACTGTAATGGTGCCTTTGAAAACAAAGCCAACATGGTCTGGCCCAAGCTCTTCCATTTCGGAAGATAAAAGCCCTTACAGGACTTTACACCTAATTGCTCGACGGATGTTATGCCTGCCCCCTTCTTATCGCTACATACGTATAATAATTCCACGTCATAAAACTGACTTAGCATACGATACATTTGCATTGTTCTAATTGATGCTCCGTCCTGAATGGGGAACGGCTTCTTAGAACTTATAAAAAGCATTCGTTTTTTTGGTGTAAATGTCATATCAGTCAATCTTACTTTTCAAATGAAGATCTATTTGGGAAAAGCGACGCTAATTTAGCATCAAGAATCGGCTTTACCTTTAAATAATTTTCGTGGCTCAGGAACTCACTATCATTTATACACACGAATGTGTAGTCAGTGATTTTCTCAATTTCAGAAAGTGAATCTGCGTAACTTGACAACACGATACAGTGTGTATCATGATAGTTTCTGGGATAGAAATCTCCTGTTACAAGATTATAATTCCTAAACAGATAGTGACAGATATCTTTTTTATCCCTAAATCTTGAGTTGCCCGTCTCAGTAATCAGATCGCCAAAAAGCGACTCACACTTCTCTATCCGGCTTTTCAATAATGGCTGCGGCGAATGATTCGGACGTACCCAATAATATTTTGGAGAGATATTGAATACAAAATTTCTCAACTTCTCGGAGAATGAATACGATGAATCATAGAAACACTCCTTCCGCTCTCTCCTCAAATGACGTTTGGACGCGACCTTGTTGAGCGGCTTAATGCAATTTTTACAAATGTCAGGATATACATCCTTGGTTCGCAGCATCCTATACAGCCATCCTCCTCGCGGGATATCCTGAACTAAACTGTCGACCGGTAAATCCTCATTGAAGAACCTGCCGGCACTCACGGGCTTTACTACCAGCTCATCATCATTAAAATAGATGAATTTTTCAGAAAGACCGGGTATAGAGCTAAGATTCATCTCAATGGCATCTGAACTGAATACCGGGAAGGCGTGCTCTTTCTTAAAAAAAGACTCGTGGTTATGGACCAACAGCTTGGGATTGTCGAGGTTTAACCATTCCGGCACATGGCCGTAGGTCAGGAAATGGACTTTGTTGATCCATGGCATATTTGCCTCGATGCTTCTAAAGAGGTATAATAATGTGTTCCAATCCCGATAGAACTTTTCATCGGCGGATATCGGATTAAATGGTATTCCTGAGTATTTCGATTTATCCTCCTGCCATTTCAAGTCTGACGGGTTAACCCAGGGTATAACTATATCTATTTTATCTGATAAGCTTTTCTCGTCCATAATAACTCAAGTGTAACAATTTCAACTATTTGAGCGCATGCAATTTTTAGTCTGCCGATATGTTTGCCAAATGCTAAGCAGATACAAAAATATCACAACATAATAAAATCTACAAATACTTAATAAATCTCCTTTGTAATGGACTACAAAAGTATATGCCAGAATAGTCAGTATAAACAGACGCTGATTATAAATCCCTTTAGCTGCCTTCCAGGATAATTTAAATAGTTTTAAAGTATACGTGACGCTTATGAGTGTGCCAATCAATCCCCAGTATAATAACTGGCGTAGATATCCGGCATCAACATGGCCGTAATAACGACCGGAGGGCTCTGTGTACTTTCCGGAACCAATGATCCACTCATGCCCGGTAATCACCACCTCATCATACATCTCATTCAATCTGTTGAATGATGCGCTACCATCCGTGCTACCCGAATCCATGTATTTAAGGAAGAGGTCAAAAACCCACGGTATCAGATGCTCATTGATAAAATCCAGAATTTGAGACGGGACTGCGATCATTATCAACCCTATTCCGGCAAACATGACCAGTAAGAACTTAAATATAAATCGCATCTTATATCTGACCGTGGTCTTTGACAACATGAGGAATCCGATGCCGATTCCAAGTCCTATCATCGATGTTCTTCCGGCAAAAAAGCCACACACCACGATCAAGAGAAGTATTACAATAGAGCCTATGGAAAGACTTCCATCATTTATAATTCTTTTAATCTGAAAGATTGTAACCAATCCACATGTTGCTGCATATTCAAAATACAATCGGCCTGACATAGCCAGGCCTCTAATACCGGTATAGAACTTATCGGCAATATTAGCCTCTTCGTCAAACTGGAAGTTGGACACGATAGACTTAAAGGCAGGTGAAACAAACGAAGCAATGGATATGACCGCCTGTACGACAAATACATAGACAATCATCTTCTCCATCAATCTTTCAGGGCTCTCCTCCCCTGCGATTTTCATATTCAAACTGGAATAGACGATAATGGTTGATATCACGCCTACCAGTAACGAGACTATGGCATACGTCCTGGAGAACTCGAAAGCCCCACTCATTATCGTAAAGAACATGCAGATCAGAATCAGGCCTATTGTATAAATTATAAGCCGATTAGGATATCCCTTCAGGAGCATCTTTGCAAGAAGCCCGACTCGTCGCTTATACACAAGCTTAATAAGAGCCAACACTATTGCGACATATACCGAATTTCCCAGATGTGGTATCGGGAATGAGAAAATCAACAGGAAAAGTAATGTGATATTGTAGACCAACTGATTCTCTGATTAGATATTTTTCTATACCGGTTCTTGCTTTGGCTGACACTCTTTTGTGATGTCATTACCCCGAATTCTATATTATTTCTATACCAACCCGGGAACTATATTCGACTTGAAATGTTTCACCAAAATCACTAAAAATCGTCGCAGATTGTAGGGATAAGAAAAGTAATCTCCTGATGAAAGGAATCCCATCATACTTTTAAAAGAATAACTCGGCAAAGAATAATAATATAATCTTCTGATGGCATTGGTGGAGCGCTTGAAATTGCGGGCTTCACCCTTCGACAACTTCGTACTCCTTAGAAAGGATTTCGCCTTTCTCTTCGAA
>JAAVFS010000066.1 GCA_014800605.1 Bacteroidales bacterium
CATTCTTCCTCAAGAGCCCGATGCACGATTACACCAAGGGCGAGGTACCCGTCAACCACCTCTTCCAGCAGTATGTGATGCTCAAGAATGCCATCCGCGAGATGGGCGGCTACCCTGCCGACGAGCCCATCGACTGATCAATCGTCCACTCATAATCTTTATACCTCCGCGAGGCTGGGTCAGAATACGATATTGACTCAGCCTCCCTCCTTTATCCTCACACTCATGGTTGGTCTGAGGATGTTTATTAGCCGGAATAGAGATTTCAGCTAACCATAATGATCGCCCGGAAGTGGGCTTACAACTGATGTAAAGTTTTATGGCGACAAAATAGCGATTGTTTTTACTTTTATCGGCAAAAATATTATTTTTGTCGCTGATGTAAAAGCAGTTGTGGCGTTATGCCGGATGTATCCTCCATTCGGGTCGCACACCAAGCAAGCCAACATGAATAATACCTTAAACCTATCATACATGATTCGTAAATTCTCTCCATTACTGACTATCGTCACCGCGCTCTCAGCAAGCGCCGCCGCATGGATGTCGGAACTTCCCGACTTCCGCCGCATACGTCAAATGTCAATCCCCGTCGCTCATGATGCCGCCACATCTTCGGTAAGCGGTCTATACAGCAAATGTCAGTATCTGACCATCGCCCAACAGTGGGATAAAGGGGTCCGCGCAAC
The DNA here is from genome assembly GCA_014800605.1 of Bacteroidales bacterium. Classification (GTDB taxonomy): domain Bacteria; phylum Bacteroidota; class Bacteroidia; order Bacteroidales; family Muribaculaceae; genus JAAVFS01. The sequence continues at coordinate 687 of JAAVFS010000066.1, forward strand.
CTCCGTCCCCGCGTACAAGGTAGCACGCTGATGATATACCATGGCTCAGTAGCTACCGGAGTCTCGCTCGAAGATGCCACAATCGACAGCGACGGCTCATCCTCCGACGCTGCTGACGACCGCGTATTCAATCTCTACGGCATCCCGGTTGGCACCGGTGCCGACGCGCTCCGCACCCTCGCCCCGGGCATATATATATCCTCAACGGGAAAAAGCACCTTGTCCGCTGACATTCCCCAACCAAAGAAAAACTTCTTTAACGCGAGCTCGATAAAATAGAACACAAGGTTGGGGTAATAACTATCAGATACAAAGACTAATGTCCAGCCAGGACACCGATTAACCCGTAGCCCGGTACATGGAGCGCTTTAGCGCGACATGTGCCGGGTATTTGATTCCAACAGAAGTGGTGTCCGGCCGAGGACTCCGATTAAAGCGGTTCAGGTCAAAGTCGTTTACTACGGAATTGTCTGCTGTCAGTTGTCCGCGCCCTGTCAGTCGTCGAAGCAGCACGGATAGGTGTTCATCTTTTTCATGTTGCCTGTGTTTTGTACTGAAATTAATGCGACCTTATCAACAATCATTCCGTCCCAAAAAGTGACAGTTCCCCGACATTTTAACGACTTTTATTATTTTAATGGCATATATGCTCTTCTGCATCACCAACAAAATCAGGGCGGCTTTTATAGTGATAAAAAAAAGAGACTGCCTAACTTTAGTTGTTAGATAGTCTCTCAGGTGGGTATGTGATTTAGAATTTTACCAAGACCTGCCCACGCTCATTATGAGAATTCCCTCCGGTATATCTTTCGGATTTATAGGACATAATCCAAAATTGTAAACCTCCGGGTTATAACTCTTAAACGAAACACAATAGTCATCTCTATTATTGGAATATGTTTTTCTTCCATATCTTGATTCCTTGTTATAGAACTCAATGCGTTCAGGATGAAAGTCGTAGTATGCTCTGTCGATTATTTTGAATAATTCCCTATCGGTAATTTTGTCTTTATTTCCGTTTAAATAGTCTACAATCCCTGTAATCATAGTCGGAATGAATTGCAGATATTGTTCGTCGCTATACGAATCCCAATAATTATACCAAGAGCAGTAATAGTGGACTCTATCAATAAAATAAACCAGTGGACAACCGCTTAAATAGCTGGCATCATTATTAAATAAAGGAGCTTGACCATTCTTGTCTATAAGAATCATACCCATAAGGATGCGCATGTCGCCGACGACTGTCCTATCGGTAAACGGTATTATGGATAGGCCTTCAACCATATCTTTAAAGGGCATTAGGATGGGTGACATATTCTCATATTCAGTTTCTGATGATGCGGAGTTGTCGCCACTATTGGTCTTGCTGTTAGAACACGAGAACATGGAAAGCCCGAGAATACAGCTTAGAATTAATTTTGTATTCATATAAGTAATAGTGATTTAAATGAAGCTTTTTGAAATCAAAATAGAAGTTTAAGTATTTGGTCGACGAGTTTATCTTCAAGCCTATCTCGCTCGTCATCGCTTTCACAAGAAGATAAGGTAAGCCACTCAATGCTATCCTTTTCCGGTATTAATTCTTCATTAATCGGCCGATTGTATTTGATTCCGGTACTTACGGCCGCGATTAATATATCACATTTATTTTCATGCCCGAATCTGAGCGCTTCCCTAAGATAGCGGCTTCCGTCTCCAACTGAATAGACTCCAATCAGCTTTTCATCGTTGATGAAAATGGATCTGAAATCATTTTCCCATTTAAAGGTGCTGAAAGAAATCTCCGGTATAGCGTGTTTTAATAAAAATCCGCGTATCTTTTGACATACGGTGGTTTTGCCGACATCCTTGTCGCCGTAAATGAAATATACTTTCATTTTATTCATTACCTTTGGGCTCACGTCATCGGCAGTTTCATAATATTTAAAACAAAAGCGTGAGAGCCACACTGCTGCTCGTCCCACGGTTAGAGGCTCTGGCATACGCCCATCTCAGTTGAACGAGCAAACATGCAGAAGCCTCACGCAGAATATGCGTAAATACGTCAAAAGCCTGCGCTCACGTGCTTGCTAAAGTAACGCATATACATATCCACAAAGGGCATCTACCGTTTGCTTCAGTCCTGACTGAGATTTGAAACTGCCAGATTTCTAACCGTCAAGAAAGAGCGTCGAGTAAACGCTTTTCAAAATGTCTGCTGACCCGCCCGCATAGCCCATGACCGGGCTTCTGCAGTGCGGTCTGCATACGCAAAGATAGATATTAGTTTTTAGTTATGCAATAGCGGGTGTCTTTAGCGGATAGTGTTTTTTTGTGAGTGAGACGGAATGACAACCTTTGTAAATAAATACATACTTTTATTAAGATACCGATTATCGCATTTACGCTTTGCGCGGTAGCTGGACTGTCGGCCACCTCTATACAGGTCGACATGACGCCATCAGGGGATTAAACAAATTCTTACAAAAAATTCGTTGGTAAATTAAAAAAAATTAAAAATAGACTTTTTATTATCGAATAAATAGCTATATTTGTGCGATAAATGCGCTCATACGCCCCGTTCACAGCGGGCGCCAAGCGCACCAAAACATAAGAGTGTAGACTTAAAACTAATTATATCATAGAATTACTGAATAATACCATTATGACCGACCGTAGACAATTTCTTAAGAGCATGGCTATGATGGGTGCAGCTGCAGCCGCCGCTACTCCTATCGCCAAAGCTGCTCAGGGTGTACTCTCCACCACTCCCTCCAAAATAATTATGCCCCCATCGGCCGGCGACCTTCTCATAAAGAATGCCGGGCTCCCCATCACGGGCACATTCCTCGATGAAATCTCGCACGACATCCCTCACCAGAACTGGGGAGAGAAAGAGTGGGAGCAGGACTTCCTCAACATGAAAGCCATCGGCATCGACACCGTCATCATGATTCGCTCTGGCTACCGTAAGTTTATCACTTACCCGTCGCCCTACCTGATGAAGAAGCATAACTGCTATATGCCTTCCAAAGACCTCCTGGACATGTTCCTGCGTCTGGCCGATAAGCACAACATGAAGTTCTACTTCGGACTCTACGACTCAGGCCGCTACTGGGACACCCACGACATGTCATGGGAAGTAGAGGACAACAAGTATGTCATCGACGAAGTATGGGAAAATTACGGACAGCATCACCCCAGCTTCCAGGGTTGGTATATCAGCGGTGAAATCAGCCGTGCCACCAAGGGAGCTATCGACGCCTTCCACACCATGGGCAAGCAGTGTAAGGACGTATCCAACGGCCTTCCCACCTTCATCTCCCCCTGGATCGACGGTAAGAAGGCTGCTATGGCAGCCTCTGACAAGCTGACAAAGGAAGAGGGCGTATCTGTAGCCGAACACGAAAAAGAGTGGAACGAAATCTTCGACGGCATCCACGATGTAGTCGATGCTTGCGCCTTCCAGGATGGCCACATCGACTATGACGAGCTCGACGCCTTCTTCGAAGTCAATAAAAAGCTCGCCGACAAGTATGGAATGCAGTGCTGGACCAATGCCGAGTCATTCGACCGCGACATGCCGATCCGCTTCCTCCCCATCAAGTTTGACAAGCTGCGCATGAAGCTCGAAGCCGCCAAGCGCGCCGGCTACGACAAGGCGATCACATTCGAATTCAGCCACTTCATGAGCCCCCAGTCAGCCTACCTGCAGGCCGGCCATCTCTACGACCGCTACAAAGAATACTTTGAGCTCGGCTAAGCCGTCCCCCACGGATAGCGGTTCACGCCTAACACATTGACTTCAATATCGACAGCCTTAAAAACCAACCTACCGACCATGAAGCTATCAGGCAATGACATAACAGGTCAGACTGCCGGCGCAAGCATCGACTTTATGAGCGCCGCAGGCCACCCGTATATCCTGACAGCCTATTTTATGGAAGGTTGGCAAAGCGAAGACTATACACTGACATAACTGAATATTGCCCGCACAAGGAGCCGAGAACTCCGCCTGCGGGCAATATCATATTATCTGATACACAACAACTAAACCAACTTATCACAGTAAAATAATGAAAGAAGACAAAGACTATCGCTTCGGCTACATCCTGCTGCTGTCGATCATCGCAGCAATGGGCGGCTTCCTCTTCGGCTATGACGAAGCAGTCATCTCCGGTACAGTCGAGGAAGTACAGTCGCAGTTCGGACTGAACTCACTCATGAAAGGATGGTTTGTCAGCAGCGCGCTGCTCGGAGCCACCTTCGGCGCCCTTCTCGGAGGCGGCCTCAGCGACTACTTCGGCCGCAAGCGCACAATGATCACCTCGGCAATCCTCTTCGCCATCTCGATGGTAGGTTGCGCATTTGCCGGCAACTTCACCCTTCTCGTAGTCTTCCGCATCATAGGCGGCATGGGCATCGGCGTGGCCTCAATCGTCTGCCCGATGTATATCTCCGAGATCGCCGTAGCCCGTTCACGCGGCATGCTCGTAGCCCTCTATCAGCTCGCCGTAACAATCGGAGTGCTTGGCGCTTACGTCTCCAACTTCTACCTGCTCAAATACGCTCAGACAGCCGTCGCTACCGAAGGCTGGACAAGCTATATCTTCGTCAGCGAGTGGTGGCGCGGAATGCTCGGCGTCGGCGTCGTACCCTCACTGATCTTCCTCATCTGCGTCCTCTTCCTCCCCGAGTCGCCCCGCTGGCTCGTGCTCAAAGGCCGCACACAGCGCGCCGAAGGCATCCTCGGACGCATCTACACCAACCTTTCTGAGATCAAGCATCAGATCCGCGAGACCCTCGACGTAGCAGCCAACTCTACCAGTGTGGGCTATGCAGCACTCTGGAAACCCGGCATCCGCCGCGCCGTCATCATCGGCGTCTGCATCGCGATGCTCGGCCAGTTCATGGGCGTCAACGCCGTGCTCTACTACGGTCCAACCATCTTCAAGGACGCCGGCATCGCACAGGACAACGCCTTCCTCTATCAGGTGCTCATCGGCGCCGCCAACACCATCACCACCATCGTGGCCATGTTCATCATCGACCGTGTAGGCCGTAAGGCGCTCATCTACTATGGCGTCAGCGGCATGATCATCGCCCTTCTGGCCATCGCAGCCTACTTCCAGTGGGGCACTGCCCTCGAGATCAGCAGCGCTTGGCTTCTGGCCTTCTTCATCATTTACATCGTCTGCTGCGCCGGATCTATCTGCGCCATCATCTTCGTAATACTCAGCGAGATGTATCCGCTGGCAGTGCGCGGTGTGGCAATGTCCGTAGCCGGCATCGCCCTGTGGATCGCCACCTTCCTCGTAGGCCAGCTGACCCCCTGGATGCTCTCTACCCTCACCCCCCAGGGCACATTCCTCATCTTCGCCTTCTGCTGTATCCCCTATGTATGGATCATGTGGAAGCAGGTGCCCGACACCACCGGCAAGTCGCTCGAAGAGATCGAAGCCTACTGGCTCAAAGACGACCTCAAGCGCACAGCACGCGACATCGAGAAACAGTAAACCGTAGAAATTATATCATATCACAATTAATTCGTAATAACAATGGCAGATTTTAAAGCGCTTGCACAGCAGTATAAGTCTGAGCTCCTCGACAATGTGCTCCCCTTCTGGCTGCAGAACTCGCAAGACAAAGAATTCGGAGGATATTTCTCCTGCCTCAACCGCGACGGTAGCGTCTATGACACCGACAAATTCATCTGGCTCCAGGGCCGTGAAGTATGGATGTTCGCTATGCTCTACAACAAGGTTGAGAAGCGTCCCGAATGGCTCGAAGCAGCCGTGCAGGGCGGTGAATTCCTCAAAAAGTATGGCCACGACGGCAACTTCAACTGGTACTTCTCGCTGACACGTGACGGCCAGCCCATCGTCGACCCCTACAACATCTTCAGCTACACCTTTGCTACCATGGCATTCGGCCAGCTCGCCATCGCCACCGGCAACAAGGAGTATGCCGAAATCGCCAAAAAGACATTCGACATCATCCTCTCCAAAGTCGACAATCCCAAAGGCAAGTGGAACAAGCTCCACGCCGGCACTCGCCCCCTGAAGAACTTCGCCCTGCCGATGATCCTCTGTAACCTCGCTCTTGAGATCCAGGACCTCCTCGACGAAGAGTTCCTCCAGAAGACTATCGACACCTGCATCTCAGAAGTCGAGCAGTTCATCCGCCCCGAGCTCGGTGGCCTCGTTGTCGAGAACATCGGTGTCGACGGCTCACTCGTTGACTGCTACGAAGGACGCCACATGAATCCCGGCCACTCTATCGAGGCTATGTGGTTTATGATGGACCTGGGCAAGCGCCTCAACCGCCCCGAACTCATCGAAGCCGCCAAGAACACAGCCCTCAAGATGGCTGAATACGGCTGGGACAAGGAATTCGGCGGTATATTCTACTTCATGGACCTCAAAGGCTTCCCCCCGCAGGAGCTCGAATGGGACCAGAAGCTCTGGTGGGTACACATCGAGACACTCATCACCATGATCAAGGGCTACCAGATGACAGGCGATCCCAAATGCCTCGAATGGTTTGAGAAGGTACACAACTACGCCTGGGAGCACTTCAAAGACAAAGAGTATCCCGAATGGTTCGGCTACCTCAACCGTCGCGGTGAAGTCCTCCTCCCCCTCAAGGGCGGCAAATGGAAAGGCTGCTTCCACGTTCCGCGCGGCATGTATCAGTGCTGGCAGATCCTTGAAGAGCTCGCCTCTCGCCCCGAGAACGCCTGATCACCATCACATCACAATTGCTTACAACAGGGACGCGACACAGTGAGCTGACCCCTCTCCACCTAAAGGACACATTGACACTGAACGCTCTTCCTCCCTCCCCATCAGGAATTTCAATGACTTTTACCATCACTGATACCATATAAAACCCTGCTCCCGCAGTTGTCAGCATCAGCTAATCAGCAACAACGCAAATAACTATTTATAAACCAAAACAATTATCAAACGCTAATCCTTAAACTTATGGTAAAGCAAATGAAATCATCTGCCACGGGCATGATTTGTAAGCTATCGCTGTGGGTCGTGATGGTCTGCGTGGGGGCTTTAGCCTCTTGGGCGCAGGTCACAGGTACCGTAGTCGATACTAATGACGATCCATTACCCGGCGTATCTGTGCTCATCAAGGGCTCAAATGCAGGCGTGTCTACCAACATCGATGGTGAATACTCTATCGATGCTGCTCCCGACGCGACCCTCATCTTCCGCTACGTCGGCATGGAAGAACAGACTGTCAAAGTTGCCGGCCGCAAAGTCGTCAACGTTGTAATGCAGAACTCTGACGCTACTCTCGACGAAGTCGTTGTAGTAGGCTACGGTCAGCAGAAACGTGGTACCATCACCGGTGCCGTATCCTCAGTAAGCGGTTCAGAACTTCTGAACGCTCCCACAATGTCAGTCTCCAACCTCGTTGGCTCTCGCGTAGCAGGTGTGTCATCACTCCAGTCGTCAGGCCAGCCCGGTGCCGATAATGCTACCCTCTACCTCCGCGGTCAGTCAGGCATTATCTATGTGATCGACGGCGTGAAGCGTACTTCCGAAGACTTCAACCAGCTCGACCCCAACGACATCGATCAGGTATCTATCCTTAAGGACGCTGCTTCGGTAGCCATCTACGGTCTTGATGCCAACGGTGTAATCATCGTCACCACCAAGCGCGGTAACACTAACGAAAAGACCACTATCAAATATACCGGTTCAGTAGGTATCTCTCAGAACGCCGAAGACCAGGAATGGCTCGACGGCCCCGGCTACGCCTACTGGTTCAACCGCGGTCTCGAAATGGACGGACTCTCTCCCATCTTCACCGAAGAACATGTCCGCAAGATGCAGCTCGGAATCGACGGATGGGGCAACACCAACTGGTATAAGAAAGTGTTCGGCACCGGCTTCCGCACATCTCACAATGTCAGCGTAGAAGGCGGTAGCGAAAAGGTTAAATTCTTCGCATCTGTCAGCTACCTCAAGGAAGACGGTAACGTCGACAACTTCTCATTCGACCGCTGGAACGTACGCTCCAACCTCGACGCCAACATCGGCTACGGCCTCAAATTCTCTCTCGGCGTATCAGGCCGCATGCAGAAGCAGGACAACCCCTACTACTCTGCAAACCCCGATGCCTACGGTAACATCGGCGCACAGATGGTACGCGCACTCCCCTACCTCCCCGAGACAGTAGAATATCAGGGCAAGTCTTACTATGTAGGTAACATCTCTAACGGTATGAACTCATCTGTTCTCGCCTCTATCTACGATAGCGGCTACACCCGTTATGACTACAACAACTTCCAGACCACAATGTCACTCCAGTGGGATACCCCCTTCCTCAAGGGTCTTACCGCTAAGTTCACAGCTGCCTACGATGCCAACTTCAACTTCTCCAAGCAGCTCAACAACCCTGCCAACATCATGCTCTACAAGAATGGTGCCGCATCATTCGTAGCTCCCGATGTCCTGGAGTATATGCCCTATGTCAACTTCAACAATGGCTACATTGCCCTGAATGAAGGTGCCTCCAAAAACAGCACTCTCACCACCCTGACAACTCTCGCCTACAACAACAATTTCGGCGACCACCACATCGACGCCCTCTTCCTCGCTGAGACTCGCGACTACCGCACCAACAGCCTCGCTGCCTACGGTTACGGTCTCGACTTCATCGAGCTCGACGAGCTTGACAAAATCTCCAACCTCACATTCAAGGGCGAGCAGAAGAACCCCGCCGTCGGTGGTAACAGCAGTTCTTCTCGCGTAGCCGGCTTCGCTGTTCGCGCCAACTATAACTATGCCGACCGCTACTTCGTAGAGGCTTCCGTACGTCGCGACGGTAGCTATCTCTTCGGCGGTATGAACAAGCGCTGGGTCAACCTCCCCGGTGTATCTCTCGGCTGGCGTATCGACCGCGAAGACTTCTTCACTGCCGATTTCGTCCAGATGCTTAAGATCCGCGCAGGCTTCGGTCAGACCGCTACCTCAGGCATCAGCCCCTTCCAGTGGCGTAACACAATGGGCCTCAACAAGAATGGAGTCGTTCTCGGCGGCGCTTCTCAGCCCTACATCTCAGCCTCAGTACTTGGCAACCCCCATCTGACATGGTCTAAGTGCGACAACTACAACGTAGGTTTCGATGCTACTCTCTGGAATGGCCTCCTCGGCGCCGAGTTTGACGTATTCTACAAATACGCCTATGACCAGCTCACCGGCGCTACCGGATCATATCCCCCCTCAATGGGTGGCTACTACTACTCAGCTGCCAACCTCAACAAGACCGACTACCGCGGTTTCGACGTGACACTTACTCACAACAACAAGGTAGGCGACTTCAGCTATGGCGTCAAGCTCATCTGGTCATACGCCTACGGCCGATACCTCTATGTAGCATCTGACTCTGACAATGACCCCGACTATCAGCGCCTGACCGGCAAGCAGGTAGGCTCTAAGCTCGGCTTCATCTCCAACGGCCTCTTCCAGACTCAGGAAGAAATCGACAACGCTCCCTATCCCGAAATCTCCAACACCCGCGGCGTACTGCTCGGCAACATCAAGTATATCGACCGCAACGGCGACGGTAAGATCACCTACGACGGCGATATGGGCTATGTAGGCAAATCAAGCATGCCTACCCACTCAGGCTCGCTCAACCTCTTCGGCCAGTGGAAAGGCTTCGACTTCGACCTCCTCTTCTCTTGGGGTCTCGGCCACGAAGTAGCTCTGACCGGTGTCTACACAGCTACCGGTTCTGAAGGCTACATGGACCACACCTCTTACACTCTTCCCTTCAAGTGGTATGGTAACTCTCCCGTCTACCTCGTAGAGAACTCTTGGACTCCTGAGAATCCCAACTCAGTCTTCCCCCGTCTGTGTGCTACTCCCCAGAACAACAACGACGCTTACGCATCTACATTCTGGTATAAGAACGGCGACTACCTCCGTATGAAGTCAGCCCAGATTGGCTATACCATCCCCCAGAAACTCATCCAGAAGGCCGGCATCACTCGCCTCCGTATCTTCGCCGAGGGTTACAACCTCTTCACCGTCAGCGGCCTCTCCAACTACAACATCGACCCCGAAGCTCCCGCTGTTAACAACGGTTACTACCCCCAGCAGCGTAAGTTCTCGTTCGGTATCAACCTTTCATTCTAATCGCATTTCCTAATATGAAAAAAATAACTAAATATCTATCAGCCGCCCTGCTGACCCTCTCGCTGGCTTCATGCAACGACTGGCTTAACGATGTTGACAATAAGTCATCGGTCGACGACGTCACCGTATTCAATACGGCTGAGACCATCGACCTCTATGTCAACGGCTTCTACACATGGCTCAACTCCTACGGCCAGTTTGGCGAGCGTCAGTTCTCAGGTTCTTGGACCGAGGCAATGACTGAAATCTTCAAATATTCAGGCTCTAACCAGACTGCACGCGGCGGCCAGCCCAACATCTACTCACAGCTCGCTATACCCATGTCGCCCGGCGGCAACCTCTATGGCGTGTGGGATAATGCCTACTCTTGCATCCGCCGTATCAACCAGTTCCTCGAACTCGAGAATACCTATGCCACCTCCTACACCGCTCAGCAGCGTGCACAGTGGCAGGCACAGGCTCGCTTCTTCCGCGCATTCATGTATTTCCAGCTCGCTCGCCGTCATGGTGGCGTAATCCTCTACACAGAGCTCCCCACCGGCCCCAATAAGGCTCGCTCTACTGCCGATGAGACATGGGATCTGATCGCCGAAGACCTCGACTTCTGTATCGCCAACCTCCCCGAGACCTGGACAGGCGCTAATGTTGGACGCACCACCAAGTATGCTGCCGCTGCCCTCAAGTCACGCGCCATGCTCTATGCAGAACGCTGGCAGGACGCAAGCGACGCTGCCGACCTCGTGATCAAGTCAGGCAAATACGCTCTCGTAGCTAACTACGCACAGGCATGGAAAGGCGACAACTCAGAGTCAATCCTCCAGTTCAGCTACAACCGCACACTTGGCCCCAACACCCAGTTTGATGCCAACTACGCTCCCTCTACCGACAAGTCTACCGCATCCTGCGGACCGGCTCCCACACAGGAGCTCGTAGAAAGCTACGAGAAGAAGGACGGCACAAAGATGGACTGGACCCCCTGGCACGGCACAACTCAGACCCCTCCCCCCTACGATCAGCTCGAGCCCCGCTTCGCCGCTACCGTGATCTATCCCGGATCAATGTGGAAAGGTCTGAAGATGGACTGCTCCATACAGGGCCCCAACGGCTACTTCTTCGCCTATGGCACACAGGCTCTCTCAGAGGGTAACACCTGCTCAGGCTACTTCCTCCGCAAACTCCTCGACGAGTCTAACACCGACGTCGTAACTCAGCGAAGCATCCAGCCCTGGGTTGAGCTCCGATATGCTGAAGTACTCCTCAACAAGGCTGAGGCTGCATTCCGTCTTGGCAACATCGCAGATGCTCAGAATGCTATGAACCAGGTGCGCGCTCGTGTAGGTCTTCCCGCCAAGACCTCTACCGGCGACCAGTTCTGGGCCGACTATCGCAACGAGCGCAAGCTTGAGCTCGCTTTCGAAGGCCACCTCTTCTGGGACATGAACCGCTGGCGTCTCTGCCACATCGAGTATAACAACTACCGCCGTCACGGTATGAAAGTCGACAACGGCTCTTACGAATACGTTGCTATCGACAATCAGAACCAGATGTTCGATCCTAAGTGTTACGTTCTCCCCATCCCTCAGGAAGAGCTCAACAATAACAATCTGATCGTACAGTATCCCGAGTGGCTCTAAGCGAATTTCATCAACAAATCTGAATATGTACTAAAAATCGTAAAATAGTGGGTTTGCTACACAATAGGCCCATATAGGTGTCGTTATTAAGTAGCAAACACACTTGATTTACGAAACACACTACTAATCATTAGACATATTCTTAATCAACCAAAGCAATGAAAACCAAGATTTTATCATTAGCATCCGCAGTCGCACTCCTCCTCGGCGTGTCAGCCTGTCAGGATCCACACGAATTCTCGCCTACAAAGTATGACGAGCATTTCGACTCGATGACCGCATCTTTCCCCGATGACGATCGCGACGAGAATAAATTCTTAGCCGAATTTGACTATGACAATCATATCGTCACAATCGTTGTCCCCTACACCTATCCCAACAATTCGGATAGCTACCTTGAGATGGCCGACCTCACCAACATGAAAGTGCAGTGCAACCTTAAGAAAGGCCTCACCCTCGAGCCCGCACTCACTAACATCGACCTCACCAAGGACACCTATGTTACCATCACCGATGGCTACGGCGTCAAGACCCCCTACACCATCCGTGGCGAAATCCGCAAGAGCAACGCCTGCGACATTCTCGACTTCAACATCCCCGAATTAGGTGTTCCCGGCGTTATCAGCCTCGAAAATCACACCGTATCGCTCGTGACTGTCGACGAGATCGGCGAGCAGCTCGCTGAGATTGACCTCAGCTTCGGCGCGACCATGTCACCCGACCCCCGCGTTGAGCCCGTCAACTGGGACAATGAGCCCGTCATCACCGTAATCGCTCAGGATGGCACTACCAAAGTAGACTACACCTTCATCAAGGCCAACCCCGAAAAGCTTGCATTCGGTCTCCGCGCCGGCAGCGAAAAGATCCTCTGGACTAAAAAGCAGAGCGAGCTCGGTATCCAGGTCTACTCCAACGCTGAAATGGAAGCCGGCGACCTGCGCTTCAACGGCTCAGCAGGTCTCGCCGTAATCGATGGCAATCTAATCCTCAACGATGCAGGCACCAACAAGGCCTACGTCATGAACATGAAGAGCGGCAACCTCATCTCTACCATCGACCTCTCAGCCCTCGGCACCAACAGCGTAGGCTTGGGCAACAACCACCGAATGACCTATGACAAACATGGCAACCTCCTCTTCTCTGTCTTCCCCGGCTTCAACGGCAACAAGCTCCAGCTCTGGAAGATGAAAGGCCTCGACGGCCAGCTCGTCAAGATCGCTGAATATGCTAACGGCGCAGCTGTCGGCAACAGCATCTCAGTAATAGGCGACCTCGATGGCGACGCTATCATCACCTCAGGCACCAACGGAACTCTCCAGTTCTACCGCTGGATTGTCAAAGGCGGTCAGATCCAGAGCCAGACTCCCGAGATCATCGTTCCAGGTGGATATGCAGCAGGTAGCTGCTGGGGCAACATGGACATCATCTACACCGATGGCTCTAATCCCAACAGCAACTACTTCACAATGGGCTACATGGCTCACAACCCCGTTCCTGAAAATGCTAACGGCGCTGACAACCGCACCTGCCAACTCCTCAACGGATCAAACAACGAGGTAATAAGCCAGGGCGTATGCATCACCTCCAACTCTGTTGAAAATGCTGTCGACTACATCGAATTCAACAACTCGAAGTATTTCATCCACAACGTAATGAATACTCTCGGCTATGGCCACGGCGCTTCTCTGTTCATGTACGACGTGACAGCACGAAACCTCGAAACCATTGCAGTCGACTTCAACAGCGGTGAGACCATCAACTTCAAAGACCAGTTCGGAGCAGCAGCTGCCAACGGTACACACGACCGTGCTGCCAACGGTAGCGACGTATGCTTCCACGCTTCTGAGGATGGCTACTACCTCTACATCTTCTTCGAATTCCGCAACGGATATGTAGGCTGCGTCCGCACCGACTGCATCGACATGTAAACAATCATTATCTCTGATTTACGCAATGAACATTTCTAAAATACTGAAGCTTAATCTCGCCGCCATCGCGGCGGCGGGATTATTCTCCCTCTCATCCTGCTCGGACGATTCCGACGGATTCAAGCTCTGGGGCGATGCCGAAACCAACGTTCCAGTCCTCAAGCCCCGCTACATCTGGGTTGACGCAGCTTCCAACTTCGTCGACTTCGCCAATAGCCAGGACAACATCAAGCGCGACCTCACCCTCGCCAAGGAGTCAGGATTTACCGACATCGTAGTCGACGTACGCACTACCAGCGGCAACATCCTATTCAAGTCCGACCTTGCCCCCCAGGTGACAGCCGTATACACTTGGGCATATCTGGACGAGAACGGCGAACGCAACACACGCAAGCGCACTGTATATCGCACAGCCAACTTTGACTATCTCCAGACATTCATCGAAGAAGGTCACAAGCTCGGACTCAAGATCCACGCCGGATTCAACACCATGACCGGTGGGCACGCCGAAGCCGGACCGGAAGGCTCCCCCACAGGCGTGCTCTTCACCGACCCCGCCAAAAAGGAGTGGGCTACCTGGGGCTGGAACAACGGCCAGCCTAAGACCGTCATGGAGCTCAGCCAGGCAGAAAAATTCTTCAACCCCGGTCACCCCGAAGTTCAGGAATACATCTGCGACCTCCTCAGAGACCTCGCCAAGTACGACCTCGATGGTATCGTACTCGACCGTGGCCGCTACAACGACCTCTACAGCGACTTCTCTCCTCTGAGCCAGAAGCAGTTTGAGGAATATATCGGCGTGAAACTCGCCAAGTTCCCCGGCGACATCCTCCCCAAAGGCTCTCAGGCAGCCACTCTCGGCAAGGAATACGGCCCATACACCACCAAGTGGCTCGAATTCCGCGCCAAGACCATCCACGACTTCATGGCCAAGGCTCGCGATGCTGTCAAGGGCGTTAACCCCAACATCACCTTCGGCGTATATGTTGGCGGCTGGTACAACAGCTACTACAACACCGGTGTCAACTGGGCATCAAAGAAATTTGACCCCTCTAAGACCCTCGCATGGGCATCCACCGGCTATAAGAAATATGGCTATGCCGACCTGATGGACCAGATCCTCATCGGCGCCTACGCTAACCCGACCGCTGTCAACGGCACAACAGAATGGACAATGCAGGGATTCTGCAGCCAGGCTAAAATGAAGATCGGCGACGCTTGTCCCCTCGTGATCGGTGGTCCCGATGTCGACTGGCGCTGGGAAGGCTCAAGCGCTCAGTATAGCAAGGACCAGATTCTTAACGCCATCAAGAACTCCGTAGTTGCTTGCGCATCCGCTTGCGACGGCTACTTCCTCTTCGACATGATCCACCTCAAGATCGACCCCGAGAAGTGGGATGCAATAGCTGAAGGCAACAACGGCTACGTCAAGGACTGGGAGGATACCTACGGAAAATAAACCCAATTACATCCTTCTTACTATCTAATTACCACACATCCGCCTGCGGCCTAACCCCGCAGGCGGATTTTTTTTGTCCCTTGACGTGCCTGACTTTTGAAAAAATTTTAGTAAATTCGGCCTCAAATTATATCATCTTATATTAATTCAAAATTACCAATCATCTCATCATGAAAAAATACATCCTCGCTGCGCTCGCACTAGCCTCAGCTATGGGCATCACCGCCTCAGCTCGCACCCTGATCGGTCGTGTCAACTCCCCCGACGGCCCCCTCACCGGAGTCACCGTATCCGATGGCTTCACCTGCACTCTGACCGACGATGCCGGACAGTTTGTCATCGACGCTGACCCCGACGCCAACTTCGTCTACGTCTCCACCCCCGCAGGCTATCTGCCACCCGTCGACTCCCTCTGCCACCCCCACTTCTATATCCCCGTCACCGAGGAGACCGAAATCTACGAATTCAATCTCCTGAAAAATCCGCGCGACGACCGCCATCACGCCTTCATGACTCAGGCCGACATCCAGGTCGTAGCCGAAGAGGAGCTGGTCGAATATGACCGCCAGGTTGCCGATGCCCGAGAGTATATGAGTTCCCTGGGCGACCTCGACATCTTCGCACTCGACTGCGGCGACATCGTAGGCGACCACCCCGAGCTCTATCCCTCAAGTCTCCGCCACAGAGCAGCCCTCGGATTCCCCGTCTACTACGTGATGGGCAACCACGACATGGAGTACACCGGTCGCACCCACGAGACCTCGCGCCACCGCTTCGAGCGCAACATCGGCCCCAGCAACTACTCATTCAACCGCGGCGACGTACATTACGTCGCTGTCGACAACTGCTTCTATATCGGCCGCGACTACTTCTACATGGGCTACCTTGACGAGCGCACCCTCCGCTGGCTCGAGCAGGATCTCGCCAATGTCCCCGAAGGCTCTACTGTAGTGATGTTCATGCACATCCCCTTGAAAAACGAGGCAGGCACACAACCCTTCCGCTACGACGGCAAGTCCGTTTCGCAGGAGACCGTCAACGCCAACGCCCTCATCTCGCTACTCCAGCCCTACAACGTCCACATGATCACCGGCCACCAGCACTGGAACAACAACGTCGAGCATGCCGACAACCTCTATGAGCACAACACAGCTGCTGCTTGCGGCCTCTGGTGGCAGACACCCGTATGCGAGGACGGCACCCCCCGCGGCTATGGCGTCTACAATGTCAACGGCTCCGACATCGACTGGCTCTTCAAGTCGACCGGCTTCCCCGCCGACCATCAGATGCGCGTCTACCTCCCCGGCGCCACCAAGGCTGCTCCCGAAAGCGTCGTAGCCAACATCTGGAATGCCGACTCAGCCTGGAAAGTAGAGTGGCTTGAAGATGGCAAGGTCATGGGCGAAATGGAACGCTTCACCGCCACCGACCCCCTGACACTCTCGATGATCGCCGACCGCTCCAAACTCAAATACCCTTGGACAGCCGCATCTCCCACCAACCACATGTACAAGGCTACACCCGTCAACCCCGACGCCAAGATCAGCGTACGCGCCACCGACCGCTTCGGTCGCGTCTTCCAGGCTGACGCTCAGGCTATCACAGAATAACAATCCCCGCCATGAAACGTGCAGACTCACTCGACACAATGCGCGGACTGACCATCGGCATGATGGTGCTCTGCGGCTCAATAATTACATCCGTTCTACCCGACTGGATGGCCCACTGTCAGGTGCCCCCCGGCCGCGGATTCGACCCCTCGATCTACGGAATCACCTGGGTCGACCTCGTCTTCCCCTTCTTCCTCTTCGCCATGGGTGCCGCGATGCCCTTCTCTGTCGGCTCGAGAATGGAGCGCGGTGCCTCAGGCTTCCGTGTGCTCCGCGACGCCATCTGGCGCGGACTTAAGCTCGCTTATTTCGCCATATTCATCCAGAACTGCTACCCCTGGATAGTCAAAAACTACCTCGATCGACCCGCCGACCCAGGCATCTGGGCCTTTACCATCTGTGCATTCATAGTCCTCTTCCTCCTGTTCATGCGCCTGCCCGCCGGCGCCCCAAAATGGATTCGCCGACTGATGCCCGTCGCCGGCCTGCTGATCTCATGCAGCATGATGGGTTGGCTCGAAAGCCATGTCACCCTCTCGGCCGACTATCTCGCTACCGACCCGTCAGCATTCGACATCTTCATCAAGCACGTCAACAATGTCCTCTACAAGAGCAACATCATCATCCTCGTCCTTGGCAACATGGCCGCCTTCGGCACTGTCATCTATATCCTGACCATGAACAAACCGATGGCCCGCATCGCCATCCTCCCCTTCATCATGGCCATCAACCTCGGCTCCGCCACTGCCGACTCATGGCAGCAGGCCGTCTTCAACTGGACCCCCTGCGGATGGCTCTACCGATTTGACTTCCTCAAATACCTCTTCATCATCATCCCCGGCACCATCGCCGGCGAATACCTCCGCAACTGGATCCGCCAGTCCGAAGATGAAGCCCACCGCCAGATCAAGGGGAGCAGCAACGACGGCGTCTCGACAGCCACCGTCGCATTCCTCTCGCTCGCAGTCATCGCAGTCAATGTCATCCTGCTCTTCGGCCGCCATCTCGTGGCCAACCTCTTCGTGACAGCAGCCATCATCGTCCTCATCAACGGAGGCGCACGTCGCGTCGGCGCCAACCTGCGCGTCATCCCCTCCCTTGTCAAAGCCGGAGCCTACCTGCTGATGCTCGGACTCTTTTTTGAAGCCTTCGAGGGCGGCATCCGCAAAGACCACGCCACCTATAGCTACTACTTCGTCACCTCCGGACTGGCCTTCTACTGCCTGACCCTGCTGTTCATCATCTGCGATGTCTACGGATGGCGCAAACTGATGTCGCCGCTGACCCTCGCCGGACGCAACCCGATGATAGCCTACGTCGCCACATCAATGTTCTTCGGCCCGATCTTCATGATCCTCGGCATCTACGACCCCCTCGTAGAGTGGGGATGCACATCATGGGTCACCTCGATGCTCTTCGGCCTCATGTTCACCGCCCTTGCCCTCGGCCTCGCAGCCATCTTCTCACGTCTCCGCCTCTACTGGCGCACATAATCCCCTCCTGCATACCAATAACATATCTACCAAGATGAAAAAAGTCATATTTTCACTCCTCTCAGCCGTAGCCATCACTTCATCGGTTTTCGCTGCTGACAACAACACCGTCTGGCACTCAGCCGACACACTCCCCCTCCTCGGCAAAGGGATCGACCCCGCCTCAACAGTCATGCGCTATCAGCGTCTTCCTGACTCGATGAAGACCAAGGTGAAGCGCGACGCCGTCTACTACCTCGGCACCAACTCCGCCGGCATGGCCATCCGCTTCGCATCCGACGCCCCCGCCATCGACATCAAGTGGAAATCGCTCTATAAGAACCTGATGAACCACCAGACCCCGACAGGCACCCGTGGTCTCGACCTCTACACCCTCCTTCCCGACTCAACCTGGACATTCGTCAATAGCGCGCGCCCCGATGTCAACAACCACTTCACATCGGCCAATGTCATCTCCAACATGGACCCCGTCATGCGCGAATACCTCCTCTACCTCCCTCTCTATGACGGCATTGACTCACTCTATATCGGAACCGGACGCGACTATGTCGTGACCGCGCCCAAAGTCGATGTGCTCATCCCCGGCTCGGCAGCTACACCCAAACCCATAGTCATGTACGGCACCAGCCTCCTCCAGGGCGGCTGCGCCAACCGTCCCGGCATGGCTCACTCCAACATCATCACCCGCCGACTCAATCGCCCCGTGCTCAACTTCGGTTTCAGCGGCAATGGTCAGCTCGACCTTGAGATCGCCGAGATCCTTGCCGCCATCCCTGATCCCGCGATGTACGTCCTCGACTTCGTGCCCAATGTCAATGAGCAGCAGATCGAGGAGCAGATGATCCCCTTCGTCGAGATCATCGAGAAAGCCCACCCCGGTGTGCCCATCCTCTTCCCCGAAGACCCCCGCTTCCCCCACGCACGCTTCGACAAGAAGATGCGCCACGAAGTCGACTATCGCAACCTGCTCATGAAGGAGAAATTTGACATCCTCTCTCAGCAGTACCCCAACCTGGTCTTCCTCCCCTCGATCGACTTCGCCGGCCACGACCATGAGGCCTTTGTCGACGGCATCCACTACACCGACCTCGGCTTCGTGCGCTATGCCAATGTCCTTGAGCCGATCCTCCGCGAAATGATTGCCAACTCTGAATCCAAAAAATGATGAGACGCATCTCATTGATAGTCACTGCGGCACTCGCCGCACTCACAGCCTCAGCCGGCACCCGTTGGGTGTCGGCTGACTCGCTTCCCCTCCTGGGTAAATGTGTCGACCCCACCTCGACTTCCTATCGCTACCAGCGCATTCCGGACTCGCTCGAGCACAAAGTCAAGCGCCCCGACCTCTTCCGCCTTGGCCGCAACTCGGCCGGCATGGCTATCCGCTTCGCCACCGATGCCCCCGCCATAAGTCTCAAGTGGAAGTCGACCCAGCGCAACCTGATGAACCACATGACCCCGACAGGCACCCGCGGCCTCGACCTCTACACCCTCCTGCCCGACTCCACCTGGACCTTCGTGCAGTCAGGTCGTCCCGACCCCACGAAAGCTGTGACCGAGACATGTGTCATCAAAAACATGACACCCGAGCAGCGCGAATACATGCTCTACCTGTCACTCTATGACGGCGTCGACTCCCTCTTTATCGGCGTCCCCGACGGCTACACAATCTCAGTCCCCGCCGTCCCGCTCCCCCGGGCCGAAAAGCCTATCATCTACTACGGCACAAGCCTAACTCAGGGAGGCTGCGCCAACCGCCCCGGCATGGTCCACACCAATATCATCGGACGCCGACTCAATCGCGACGTAGTCAACCTCGGCTTCAGCGGCAATGGTCAGCTCGACCTCGAGATAGCAGATGTCATGGCAGCCGTCCACGATCCGGCGCTCTACGTACTCGACTTCCTCCCCAACGTCAACAATCAGCAGCTTGACACCCTCTTCATACCCTTCGTCGACATCCTGCGTAACGCCCATCCGACAGTGCCGATCCTCGTCATCGAGGATCCCGACTACCCCTACAAGCGCTTCGACTGCACAGCTCAGGCCCGCGTCGAGAGCCGCCGCGAGCTCCTCAAGCAGATCATGGACCGCCTGCTCGCAGCCGACCCCAACGTCTACTTCCTCCCCTCGCCCGGACTGATCGGCGACGATGGCGAGCCCTCAGTCGACGGACTCCACTTCACCGACATAGGCTTCACCCGCTATGCCGACAATATTCTCCCCACAATCATCCAAATCCTCAACCCGAATGAATAGACTCCTCTCTCTGCTGCTCATCACCCTCTCGGCCATGGCAGCCTCAGCAGGCTCCATCAAGTGGCACTCCGCCGACTCGCTCCCCCTGCTGGGCAAAGCCGTCGACGACGCCTCGACCTCATCACGATTCCAGCGTCTCCCCGACTCGCTCGAGCACAAAGTCAAGCGCCCCGTACTCTTCGGCCTCGGCCGCCACTCTGCCGGCATGGCTATCCGTTTCACATCTGATAGCCCCGAGATCCATGCCCGCTGGAAATCGCGCTTCAAGAGCATCATGGACCACATGACCCCCACAGGCACCCGCGGCCTCGACCTCTACGTAATGCTCCCCGACTCCTCATGGACATTCGCCCAGACAGCGCGTCCCGACCTCGCCTCACACACCACCGAGACCTGCGTCATCAGCAATATGCCCGCAGGTCAGCATGAATACCTGCTCTACCTGTCGCTCTACGACGCTGTCGACTCCCTCTATATCGGTGTCCCCCGGGAGTATAGCCTTACCGCACCGGCCATCAACCATCCCCGCGCCGAGGCGCCGATAGTCTACTACGGTACGAGCCTCGTACATGGCGGATGCGTCAACCGTCCCGGCATGGCCCACACCAACATCCTGCGCCGGCGCCTCGACCGCGATGTCATCAACCTCGGCTTCGGCGGCAACGGCCAGCTCGACCTCGAGATCGCCGACGTCATCGCCGCCGTCAAAGACCCCTCGCTGGTTATCCTCGACTTCGTGCCCAACTGCTCCAGCGCCCAGATCGACACCCTCATGATCCCCTTTGTCGACAAGATCCGCGCTGCCCACCCCTCAGTGCCCATCCTCTTCGTCGAGTGCCTCCCACACCCCCGATGCCGGTTTGACAACGTGATGAAAGCCGCCGTCGAGCGCCATAACGCCATGATGCGACGCCGCTACGACGACCTGACCGAACGCTACGACCACCTCTACTACATGCCGACAGCCGACATCTTCGGCGACGACAATGAGCACACCGTCGATGCCCTCCATCTCACTGACATGGGAGCCCTCCGCTTTGCCGATGCCATGGAGCCCGTCATCCGCGAGATCCTCGCCAAGGAGTAGCGTTAACATTTATTGTCCGAGCCACGACGGGATTTGTCGCCGAGTTTTCTTAACTTTGTCACCTGACCCTCCCCACTGTCAATGAAGAAATTTACACTCTATATGCTCGCGGCGCTGACGGCCATGATCATCATGACTTCGGCCAAATCATCCAAGCGCAACTCGATGCCCAAAGGCATCGACCTGGAACAGGTGCGCGCCGAGGTCAACGATCCAAAGTCCGAATTCTTCTACGACTCGCTGATGGCAGCCTTTGAGCGCGTCGACACGTCGATGACCCTCGAAGACTATCGATACCTCTACTTCGGGACCATGTTTCGCGAAGACTATAACCCCTATCGCCGCAACGCCTATACCGACATCATCAACCCGCTGACCCACAAAGCCACCCACACCCGCGCCGAGTGCGACACGCTGATGAAGTACACACAGCTCGCCCTGCTTGACACCCCCTTCGATCTTGCGCAGATCAACTTCCTCATCTACGCCCTCCGCTCCAAGCAGAAATACAATGAAGCCGACATCTGGCAGTATCGCCTCAACCATCTGCTGCAAGCTATCGTCTCCACCGGCTCAGGGGCCGATACCACCTCAGCGTGGTATGTCATCTACCCGCGCGATGAAGCCACGATAGTCAATATCGGCAAGAACGTGCAGACCCTCCGCCCCACCTTCATCGAGCCCTACTACGACTGCATCGAGGTGACCGACGATCAGGGCAAGAAGCAGGACTTCTACTTCAACATCTCCCCCGTCCTCGACGAATACTACCTCAAGTTTCCCGAAGACTGATCCCCCTCCGATCAAAGTATTAGACTAAAGCCATGTGCGCAGCGTATGGCAAGTCGATGCAAGTGCTGGGGGGGGGGGGATGTTTGGATAAACGGCTGAGAGAGGCTGCGGCGTATGCGATACGGCGCAGTCTCTCTCAGACTATATCCGGCCTAACCTATTATGACCGGAACCTACTATATATATTTTCGATTATTTCTCCACGGCATAACCACGGCGGTGGAGGGCGTCGAGCATCTGATAGTTCATTCCCTCGCGGTAGTAGCCGAGCATCTCGCCGATCCAGTCGGAGTCAGACGGATTGGACTCGCGGCTGAGGTGGTACCGGCGGATCGTCTCGTCATAGTCGAGCAGGCGCCGGGCCATATCGTCGACGCCATATTTCTCGCGGAAGATGACGAGCTCCCGGGGCTGTTTGGGCTTGAGCTGAGGCACTTCGCGGGGCACGCCGACTGCAAGGGCACACACGAGGTAGACTCCCTGCGGCAGACCAAGGAGCTCGGAGATGGCGGCAGGGTCGACAGTGCGGGCATAGCCGATGGGACAGCAACCCAGACCGCGCGACTCGGCTGCTGCAATGGCACTCATCATAGCCAAGGCGGCGTCGACTGTGCCTACGATAAGGCCGTCGGCAGTGTTTTGAAACGGAGGCATCTCGAGACCTTTAGCTTTGGCTGCCACCGAGATCTTGTTGAAGTCGCTCAGAAAGACAAAGACACGATTGCAGGTCTTGAACTGCTTCTGATGGGCGAGTGCCTCGAGCTTTTCCTTAAGAGTCTGATCGGCGATCTCAATGACGGAGAATTGCTGGCCATTGTAGCTCGTGGGTGTGCTGCGGATAGCCTCGCGGATAAAATCGAGGTCGGCTTCAGGGATCGGTTCACGCTCATAGCGGCGCACGCTGCGGCGTTCGAGGAGTGTCTGTTCTACTGTCTTATTCATATCAAAGGTGAATTTTTTACTAATTTTGTGAGAAATCTATTCTGAAAACACCTCAATAGGGGGAAATGTTCCCCCCGGGCACCAACTTTAGCCCCAAGAAAGGCGTTATTAACCATAGATGTGACCACTCATAACGGAATCAAGTAACACAATATACATAAAGCATTATGACAACAGATATCAATCTCGAAGAAATCAAGTCGCCGGCCGACATCCGCACGATGACCGACGCGCAACTAAAGCAGCTCGCCAAGGAGCTCCGTCAGACCCTCATCACCAAGCTCTCGAAGCATGGCGGCCACGTGGGTCCCAACCTCGGTATGGTCGACGCGATAATCGCCCTCCACTATGTATTCAACACTCCGGAGGATAAGGTGGTATTCGACGTATCCCACCAGACCTACCCCCACAAGATGCTGACCGGACGTATGGATGCCTTCACCCAAGAGGCTCACTACGACGATGTCACCGGCTACACCAACCCGTCGGAAAGCCCCTACGACCTATTCTCGCTCGGTCACACCTCATCGGCCGTAGCGCTCGCCGCCGGCATGGCCAAGGCGCGCGACCTCAAGGGGGAGAAGCATAATGTGATAGCCGTCATCGGCGACGGATCGCTCAGCGGAGGCATCGCCTTTGAGGGCCTCGACTACGGCGCCACCTTAGGGTCAAACTTCATCGTCATCGTCAACGACAACGACATGAGTATAGCCGAGAATCATGGCGGCATCTATGCCGACCTGCGACTGCTGCGCAACAGCAAGGGTGAGGCCGAACCCAACCTCTTCCGCTCTATGGGCTATGCCTACAGATATGTACACAACGGCAACGACATCCCCTCTCTGATCGAAGCGTTCCGCTCGGTCAAGGATATCAACTACCCTGTCGTGGTCCACATCAACACCGAGAAGGGTATGGGCCTCCCCGTGGCCGAAGCTCACAAGGAGCAGTTCCACTACTCGGGTCCGTTTGACCCCAAGACCGGCGAGGCAACATACAGTAGCGACGCTGAAGACTACTCCGACATCTTTGCCTTGGAGACTCTCCGCCGCATCGAGGAGGACAAGCGCGTCGTAGCCATCACGGCCGGCACCCCCGGCGTCTTAGGGTTCACCCCCGAGAAGCGCCGCCAGGCAGGTCGCCAGTTTGTCGACGTGGGTATCGCCGAGCAGGCAGCCGTCGACGTAGCATCCGGTCTGGCCAAAGGTGGCGCGCGCCCTGTGGTAGGTCTGGCAAGCACATTCCTACAGAGAGCCTTCGACCAGTTCAGCCAGGACATCGCCCTCAACCGTCAGCCGGCCACATTCGTAGTCTTCTACGGCGGTCTGTACGGTCTGACCGACGAGACTCACCTCGGCTTCTTCGACATCTCGCTCCTGGCCAACATCCCCGGACTCGAGGTGCTCGTTCCGACCTGCAAGGAAGAGTTCGTCGACATGCTCCGCTGGGCTACACTCCACTCCACAGTGCCCACTGTAGTGCGCGCCCCCTCAGGCGCCGTCGTTTCGCGCAAGGATGTGCGCCTGCTCTCCGACTACACCGCAGCCCGCTATGACATCGTGCGCCACGGCAGCCGTGTAGCGCTGATCGGTGCCGGTACATTCTTCCCCCTCATGTCCGAAGCAGCCGACGAGCTCGCCAAGCAGGGAGTCGACGCCACACTGATCAATCCTCGCCAGCTCTCGACCCTCGACAAGGAGACCCTCGACACCCTGGGCGACTATGACATCGTCATCACAGCTGAAGATGGCATCGTAGAGGGCGGATTCGGCCAGAAAGTAGCCTCATATCTGGGTCAGGCACCTGTCAAGGTGGTCAACCTCGGCCTCCCCAAGGCGTTCCTCAACCGCTACAATCCGCGCCTTGTTGCCGAGCAGTGCAATCTGACCGTGCCGCAGATCGTAGCCCTTGCTACCGACAACCTCCGCTAAGGCGTAAAAGATAAGACGTAAAAATCCCACTGTTGCACGTTGGTAGCAGTGGGATTTTTGTATCTTTGCACTTTATGAAGCGGACACATTGGCTCGTATGGCTCACCATCACTATGGCTCTCCTGGCAGTAGCGGGATGCAGCTCGTCGCGCCATGTCCCGGCCGGAAGCTATCTGCTCGACAAGGCCACCATCCGCGTAGAGGGAGCCGACGAGGTAAGACCCTCATCGCTCGACAACTACCTCCGCCAGCACCCCAATACCAAGGTGCTCGGCTTTGCCAAGCTGCAATTAGGGGTCTACAACATGTCGGGGCGCGACACGACCAAATGGTACAACCGCTGGGTGCGCCGCTTAGGAGCACCCCCGGTCATCTACAGCCCGGCGCTGACCGAGCAGTCGGCCCATCAACTCCAGCTGGCGATGATCAACAAGGGATATACCCACGCCACCGTCACGGTCGACACACTCCTCGACGCGAAAAAACGCAAGGCCCGCGTAGAATACACGGTCAAGGCCGGTAAGCCGCACATACTGCGGAGCGTCAATTACTCGATCGCTGACACGACCGTCCGGCGGATCGTCCTGGCTGACTCGGCCTCGATGACCCTCGTCCCGGGCGGATTCTTTGACCGCGACAACCTCGACAGCGAGCGTCAGCGACTGACCACCCTCCTGCGCAATAACGGCTACTACAGCTTCACGCGCGACTACATCACCTTTGTGGCCGACACGGCCGTCGGCAGCCAGGCGGTCGACCTCGAGATGATGCTCCGCTCCCCTGCGCCGGGGTCCGACTCCATCGCGGCCACACATCAGCGATACATGATCAATGATGTCTACTTCAACACCGCCGCCGAGGCTCCAGCCCGGGAGGCGCGCGACACGGTGGCAACCCGCGGCTACTACGTAATCTACGCCAAAGACCGATATATCCGCCCGTCGATTCTGATCGAAAAGTGCTTTCTCAACCCGGGCGACGTCTACTCGGCAGCCAATGTGGACCGCACCTACGAGGGGCTGTCGCAGCTCAGCATCCTGAAATTCATCAGCATCAACTTCACCGAGGCAGGTACAGGCCCGGACGGGATGCGCCTGCTGAATGTCGAGATCGGGATGTCGCGCACCCGCACGCAGACCCTCCAGCTACAGCTCGAGGGTACCAACTCCGAAGGTGACCTTGGTGTGGGAGCCGGGCTGACCTATCAGCATCACAACCTGGCGAAGCACTCCGAGCTGCTGACCGCAAAGATACACGGCTCCTACGAGTCACTGTCGGGTAACCTCGAGGGGCTCATCAACGACCACTTCACGGAGATAGGGGCCGATGTCAGCATCACGTTCCCGAAATTTGAGGCGCCGATCCTGCGCCGCAGCTTCCGCCAGAAAGTCAAAGCGTCGACGGAATTCAATGTGTCATTCAATCATCAGGAGCGCCCGGAATATACCCGCATCATAGCCGGCGCGGGCATGAAATACAAGTGGGCAGACCGCGCCAACACGCGCCGTCGCACATTCGACCTGATCGACGTCAATTTCGTCTATCTCCCCCGAAGCACCATCGACTTCATCAACACCATCGCGCCGACTAACCCCCTGCTGCGCTACAGCTATGAGGACCACTTCATCATGCGCATGGGCTACTCCTACTATAAGACCAATCGGCGGGCTATCGCGCCGATGCCGGGGCGAACCAACACGTCGCTGAGAGACATCTACAATTTCCGCTATCAGGTGGAGATGGCCGGCAACCTGCTCTACCTCATCTCCAAAGCTACCGACATGAAGCGCCACGAGGGTGCCTACAAGATATTCGGTATCCAGTATGCGCAGTATCTCAAGGGGTCAGCCTCCTACACCTACAATCACTTCTTCAACACCCGCACGTCGATAGCGTTTCACGCCGACGGCGGAATAGCATTCCCCTATGGCAACTCGTCGATGGTCCCCTTCGAGAAGCGATTCTATGCCGGAGGAGCCAACGGCGTCAGAGGCTGGAGCGTCCGCACGCTCGGCCCGGGTGCCTATGACTCACACAACTCGGTGACCGACTTCATCAATCAGTGTGGCGACATCTCGCTCTACTTGAGCATGGAGTATCGCGCCAAGCTGTTCTGGCGCTTCGAGGGGGCGCTGTTTGTCGATGCCGGAAACATCTGGACCATACGCAACTACGAGACGCAGCCACATGGCGTCTTCACATGGGACCGCTTCTACCGCCAGATAGCCCTGGCCTACGGAGGCGGCATCCGCGTCGACTTCACCTACTTCCTGCTCCGCCTCGACCTGGGCATGAAAGCCCACAACCCGGCTATCGGCCAGGAGCCGTGGCCACTCGTACATCCGCGCTGGAGCCGCGACGCCTCGTTTCACTTCTCGGTGGGCTACCCGTTCTGACACAATCACTTTCAACCTACAATATTTCTGACAATGAAGACACTGACTCTCACGACTACTATCACCGAAGCTACATACGATGAGCTCGACCCGACCGACCGCCGCCTGGTCGACCTCGCACGCGAAGCTACCTACAGGAGCTACGCCCCCTACAGCCATTTCTGCGTCGGCGCAGCCATCCTGCTCGATAACGGTGAAATCATCGAAGGCTCCAATCAGGAGAATGTAGCCTATCCGTCGGGCACATGCGCCGAGCGCTCAGCCTGCTACTACGCCGGTGCCCGCTATCCCGAAGCGCGATTCCGCACGATAGCTATCGCGGCACGTGGCACGGATGGCAAATTCACCACGGATGCCACCGCTCCCTGCGGCGCATGCCGCCAGGCGCTTCTCGAATATGAGACACTGGCCGGAGCACCCGTCAGAGTGCTCCTCGCCGCTGCTGACAAAGTGCTGATACTGCCATCAGTAACATCACTTCTGCCGCTCGCATTCTCCGAATTCTGACCGCACAGGTCGCCAAAAACAGCGACCGGGAGATACAAAAACAGTTAATTGCATAATATACATTAATTTTTAAAAAAATTTGTTTGTAGATTATCAACAAATAACTACCTTTGCACCCAAATCAGAACAACTAACCAATTTAATCACAACCAAAATGAAAAAATTACTTTATTCTGTAGCTATCGTAGCTGCTTGCGCATTCGCTTCTTGCGGCAGCAAGGAAGCTAAAGCAACCGAAGAAGTTCCCGCAACCGAAAACACCGAAGTAGTTGACACAACTGCTTGCACAAACGAAGAGTGCAAAAACGACAGCACAAAATGCTGCACCGAAGGCGAAGCTTGCGTAAACGAAGAGTGCAAAAACGACAGCACTTGCACAGCAGCAGCTTGCCAGACAGAAGAAGCTAAGGCTGAATAATTTCTGACTGAATATTACATCTCATAGAGTGCCGGTGTCAAAAGTCTTTTGACACCGGCACTTCTTATATATGTATCATTGCCTATCCCGGCATAAACTTTTCGGCGGCAGGAGTCATTATATTAATATATGTATGACCTTTAAAACTGAAACACTATGAGCAAGACATTATACTGGGGCTACATCGATCGCGAGGGCGAGATGGTGGTAGAGCCCGGATTTGACGATGCCGGCGACTTCCACGAAGGGCTGGCAATGGTAAAAGTGGACTGGCGTCGCGGATTTATCGACCGCGAGGGCAACTATGCTATCGAACCGCAATTTCAGGCCGCTGGCGACTTTGTCGAAGGACTGGCCCGCGTCATGGACGACGACCGATGGGGCTATATCGACCAGGAAGGTAAATACATAATCGAGCCGCAATTCGAGCAGGCCGACGACTTCCACGAGGGGCTGGCGCGCGTCAAGAGCGGCGATGAGTGGATCTTCGTGGACCGCACCGGGATGAAGGTGGGCGACGCACCCGAGAAAGCCGAGACTGAGCGATGGGCCAACGATGCAGCTCTGTCGCCTTCACTCGCAGGGGATGAATATGGCTATGCCGACCGCGAAGGAATCATGGTGATCGAGCCGAAATATTGCGAAGCGGGTCCCTTCCGCGAGGGGCTGGCCAGAGTCAAGCAGACGGCCAACGGCAAGTGGGGCTACATCACCGAGGAGGGCAAATATGCCTTCAAGGACAAGTTCAAGCAGGCCGGAGACTTCAGCGAAGGCCGTGCGCGCGTGCTCGTCGAGGAGTAGGAGTCGGTGATAGATATACGAAAGAAGGTGCCTCAAAGCTACTGAGCTTGAGACACCTTCTCTTTATTTCAAGCGGTCGGGGCGCCTATTATTCTTCAGGAGCTGACTCGCGGCGGGGCTGACGGTCGCCACCTTCGCGACGTCCGCCCTCACGACGGGGACGGTCGCCATCACGGCGGGGACGATCACCTTCGCGACGGGGCTGACGCTCACGACGCTGGGGCTCTACGTAGCCTTCGGGCTTGGGCTGGAGGGCACGCATTGAGAGGCGGTATTTACCTGTCTTCTTGTCAATCTCGATGAGCTTGACTTCAACGGTATCGCCTTCCTTGAGGCCTGATGCCTCCATGTTTTCGAGGCGTTCCCATGAGATCTCTGAGATGTGGAGGAGACCGTCACGGTTGGGCATGAACTCTACGAATGCACCGAAATCGAGGATAGAGCGGACCTTGCCGGTGTAGACTTTGCCCTCTTCGGGGAGCTGCACGATAGCGTTGATCATCTCGAGAGCCTTGTCGATAGAAGCCTTGTTGGCAGCTGCGACTTCGATATGACCGCCCTCCTCTACTTCGTCGATAGAGACGGTGGCGCCACTGGCTTCCTGGATACCCTGGATGACCTTTCCGCCCGGGCCGATTACAGCGCCGATAAGCTCTTTGGGGATGAGCATTGAGACGATGCGGGGAACATTGGGCTTATAGTCTTCGCGGGGAGCGGGGATAGTCTGCTCGATGATGTCGAGGATATGGAGACGGCCGTCGCGTGCCTGATTGAGGGCGCGCTCAAGTATCTCGTAGCTGAGGCCATCGACCTTGATATCCATCTGAGTGGCTGTGATACCATTGCGTGTACCGGTCACCTTGAAGTCCATGTCGCCGAGGTGGTCTTCGTCGCCGAGAATGTCGGAGAGGACTGCATACTTCTCTCCGTCGGAGATGAGACCCATAGCGATACCGCTGACGGGGCGCTTCATCTTGACACCTGCGTCGAGCAGCGAGAGTGTACCGGCGCAGACGGTAGCCATAGAAGATGAGCCGTTAGACTCGAGGATATCGCTGACGATACGGCATACATAGGGGAAGTCATCGGGGAACATACGCTTGAGAGCGCGATGGGCGAGGTTGCCGTGACCCACTTCGCGACGGCCTACGCCGCGGGGTGCGCGTGCTTCGCCGGTAGAGAAGGGAGGGAAGTTGTAGTGCAGGAGGAAGCGCTCGCGACCCTGATTGAGCACGTCGTCGAGGATCTTCTCATCGAGCTTGGTGCCGAGGGTTACGGTAGCAAGGCTCTGGGTCTCGCCGCGGGTGAAGACGGCTGATCCGTGAGGGCCGGGGATATAGTCGGTCTCGCACCAGATGGGGCGGATCTCATTGGTCTTACGGCCATCGAGACGTACGCCTTCGTCGAGCACGCAGCGACGCATTGCTTCTTTCTCTACGTCGTGGTAGTAGCGCTTGACAAGGGGCGCCTTTTCGTCACGCTCCTCTTCGGGGAGTGACTCGATATATTCCTTGCAGATGGCGTCGAATGACTCCTGGCGCCAGTGCTTGTCGGCAGAACCGGCCTTAGCGACGGCGTAAGCTTTGTCGTAGCACTTTTCGCGAACGTCCTTGCGGAGCTCTTCGTCATTGACTTCGTGGCAGTATTCGCGCTTGACTGTAGCACCGGCAGCCTCGGCGAGCTCGAGCTGAGCCTGACACTGCACCTTGATAGCTTCGTGAGCTACGCGGAGTGCTTCGAGAAGGTCAGCCTCGCTGACTTCGTTCATCTCGCCTTCGACCATCATGATGTTGTCGTAGGTAGCGCCTACCATGAGCTCCATGTCAGCACGCTCACACTGTTCGAAAGTGGGGTTGATGACAAACTTGCCGTCAACGCGTGCCACGCGCACCTCGGAGATGGGGCCATTGAAAGGTATATCGCTGACTGCCATAGCTGCAGAGGCAGCGAGGCCGGCCAGAGCATCGGGCATGTCTTCGCCATCGGCAGAGTACATTGTTACCTGTACGATGGTGTCGGCATGATAGTTGTCAGGGAAGAGGGGACGAAGCGCACGGTCAACGAGACGTGAAGTCAGGATCTCGTAGTCGCTTGCACGGCCTTCGCGACGGGTAAAGCCGCCGGGGAAGCGTCCGTTGGAGGAGAATTTTTCTTTGTACTCGACTGTCAGAGGCATGAAGTCAACACCCTCGCCGGCTTCCTTAGCGGAGCAGACAGTAGCGAGAAGCATGGTGTTGCCCATGCGGAGTTCTACCGCTCCATCGGCTTGCTTGGCTAACTTGCCGGTCTCGAGAGTGATCTCACGACCGTCGGGCAGCGCGATGGTTTTTTTGATTGGATTCATAAAAATGTGATTATATAATTTCTTGTAACGTCTAAATTAGCGCAAAGATAAGTAATATTTCTGTAATATAATAATGTCACTTCAATTATTGTAGAGACAAAATGTAACCCGCAATAAATGTTAACATCAGGCGCGAAATGTCTGCACTTTTCACTACCTTTGCACTACAATATTTTCATCAAACAATTGATGCTCATGGAAAGCATTGATAATCACGGCACTAATTCTATACAGGCCGCTCTCGACGGGCTGTCGAAGCCTCCGTGTGCCATGCCGCGCCGCCATCACGCCCCTCTGCTGTCGCAGGATGAGGTCAGGGAGATAATCGATCTTTGCCGGTCGATGCTCTTCCCGGGCTACTTCGGTCCGGCTGATGTCAACTACGAAAACCTGTATTTCCGCATCGGTGTGGCTCTCGACGAGCTGCGCGAGAAGCTTGAGCGCCAGGTCACAGCGGCACTATGCTATCTGGTCGACAATGTGACTATCGGCGAGCTGTCGGCCCTGCGCCACAAGAGCTCGATCATCGTCGACAACTTCATAGGCTCGCTGACCGAGATCCGCCGCACTCTGATGACCGATGTGTCGGCCATCTATGCCGGCGACCCGGCCGCCGACTCCGAAGCCGAAATAATTATCTGCTATCCCGGCGTCAAGGCCATCATAAACTACCGCATCGCCCACAGACTGCTGGAGCTGGGGGTGCCTGTCATCCCGCGCCTGATCTCCGAGCAAGCTCACTCCGAGACCGGTGTCGACATACATCCGGCCGCCTCGATCGGCCACAGCTTTATGATCGACCACGGCACGGGCATCGTCATCGGCGCAACTGCCATCATAGGCCATCACTGCCGCCTCTATCAGGGTGTAACCCTCGGAGCCCGCAGCTTCGCCAAGGATGATAGCGGCAACATCATCAAGGGAGAGCCGCGCCACCCCATCCTTGGCAACAACGTCACTATCTACTCCAGCTCGACAATCCTGGGCCGAATCACCATCGGCGATGACGCTGTCATCGGAGGCAACCTGTGGGTCACTCGCGACGTGGCTCCGGGCGAACGCCTTGTGCAGCAATCGGCCGTCAACAATCGCAAATAATATAATAACACATATATACATCTATGTCACAGCAATTTGAAATGGTAGCAAAGACCTTCAGCGGACTCGAAGATGTCCTCGCCGAAGAGCTTCGCAACCTCGGAGCGCTCAATGTAGAGCCCGGCAAGCGTATGGTATCGTTTGAAGGTGACCTGGCTATGCTTTACAAGTCCAACCTCTGCTGCCGCACAGCACTGCGCATCCTCAAACCCATATACAAGTTTATCGCAACCGATCCCGACACGCTCTATCAGATGACGAAGGAGTATGACTGGGGCTCAATCCTATCGCCAGACAAGACCTTCGCCATCGACACCGTCACCTATAGCGACGAGTTCACCCACTCACGCTTCGTGACCTATCGCGTCAAGGACGCCATCGTCGACTGGTTTACCGACCGACTCGGCGAGGGTAAGCGCCCCGGAGTGCGCCTTCAGGATGCTGATGTGATGATCAATGTGCATATCGCCGGCGACCGTGTCTCTCTCTCGCTCGACTCCTCAGGCGAGTCGCTCCACCGCCGTGGCTGGCGTGTAGCCCAGACAGAGGCTCCTATAAATGAGGTACTTGCAGCCGGCATCATCCTCAAGAGCGGATGGCGCGGCGACAAGCCCTTTGTCGACCCGATGTGCGGCTCAGGGACATTCCTGATCGAAGCCGCTCTGATCGCTGCAAACATCAATCCCGGCATCTACCGCAAGGGATTCGCTTTCGAGCAGTGGCCCGACTTCGACCGCGACCTCTACGACTCGATCTACAATGACGACTCTGCCGAGCGTACCCCTACCCACCCCATCATCGGCGCAGACATGTCGCCCAAGGCGCTGGCTATCGCCACAGAGAATGTCAAGAACTCCGGCATGTCGCGCTACATCGACCTGCAGCTCAAGCCGCTGTCACAGTGGACCGAAGCTCCCAAAGACGGCGTGATGGTCACCAACCCGCCCTATGGCGAGCGCATCAGCGTGGCCGACATGGAGGGCCTCTATGAGCTGATCGGTAATAAGCTCAAGAATGTGTTCACCGGCTACCACGCCTGGATCATATCAAGCAACATCGAGCTGTTCAACGCCATACACCTCTCCCCCTCTGCCAAATACCCGATGCTCAACGGCTCGCTCGAATGTGAGCTCCGCGAGTATATCATCTTTGAAGGTGACTATAAGAGCTATCGCGCTCAGGGCAATAAACTCCACCGCGGCGACGAGCGCCCCGACAGTGACAAGGCTCCACGCAGCCGCCTGACCGATACCGAATGGAAGCGCGACGCGCGACGCAAAGGATTCGGAGGCAAGGATGGCCGCAGCGCCGACCGCGATGACCGAAAGGACTTCAAGCGCAGCTACGACCGTCCCGGCAAGGATCACAAGCCGTTCGGCGACCGCAAACCCTTCGGCGACCGCAAGCCATTCGCACCCCGCCGCGACAATGACGCCCGCCCCGATGCCGCCGACAGCGAAAATCCGCTCTTCGCACGCCGCAATCCCAAGGCGCTCTCGATGCTCCAGGGCAAGGCTCCATCACTCCCGCCCACAGAAGGCCCGCTGATGCGTCCGCGCCGAGGCTGGAAAAAGAAATCTGAATAATAACTCCATTTATCTCCCTGAATATGAATATACTCCTTCTTGGTTCCGGCGGTCGCGAATCAGCTCTCGCGTGGAAAATGTCACAAAGCCCCCTGACCGACAATCTCTATATAGCTCCAGGCAATGGTGGCACCGACGCCTATGGTGTCAATGTAGCCATGAGCCCCACTGACTTTGAGGCCATCGACAAATTTGTGGCCGACAATGCCATTGACATGATTGTCGTAGGCAATGAAGACCCGCTTGTAGCCGGCATCTACGACTATTTCGAGAGCAAACCTGTGCTTGTAGTAGGCCCCTCCAAGGCCGGAGCAGCGCTCGAAGGGAGTAAGGATTTTGCCAAGGACTTCATGACACGCCACGGCATCCCCACAGCACGCTATCGCAGTTTCACCGCTCAGACCATCGAGGAGGGATATCGCTTCCTCGAGACGTTGACACCTCCCTACGTGCTTAAGGCTGACGGACTTGCAGCCGGCAAAGGGGTGCTGATCATCGACTCGCTCGAAGAGGCCAAAAAGTCGCTCCGCGAGATGCTCGACGGCATGTTTGGCGGAGCCTCGGCTACAGTGGTCATCGAGGAGTTCCTTTCCGGCATCGAGTGCTCGGTATTCGTGCTGACCGACGGCAACGGTGGCTATCGCGTGCTCCCCGTGGCAAAAGACTATAAGCGCATCGGCGAGGGAGATACAGGCCTCAACACCGGCGGCATGGGCGCTGTCAGCCCCGTACCCTTTGCTGACGAGGCATTCATGAAGAAGGTGACCGAACGTATCATCGAGCCGACCATCAAAGGGCTGATAGCCGACCGAATCACCTATCGAGGATTTATCTTCCTGGGTCTCATCAACGTAGGTGGTGAGCCTATGGTGATCGAATACAATGTGCGCATGGGCGACCCCGAGACCGAGGCTGTAATGCTTCGCGTCGACTCCGACCTCGTAGAGCTGATGAAGGCTGCCGCTGAGGGCTCGCTCGGCGACCTGCCGCTCCACCATGACCCCCGCACAGCGGTGACCGTCATGATGGTGTCAGGCGGCTATCCCGGCTCATATTCCAAGGGAAAGACCATCACAGGTCTCGATGGCGTCAAGGACACTATCCTGTTTCACGCCGGCACCCGCCGAATTGATGACGGCACACTCGTCACCTCCGGTGGCCGCGTGATCGCAGCCAGCTCCTATGGCAAGTCGATAGCTGAAGCGCTCGAAAACAGCTTCAAAGCTGTATCTGCAGTAGACTTCGACGGAAAGTATTTCCGCCGCGACATCGGCCGTGACCTGATGGCTTTAGAGAACGCATAACCCACCGCTCGAATCGGCGCTACTGACAATGACCGCTCGCTCCATCACCGACTTCCTTCACTCCCGGCCCGGCGCACGCCTGATATGCCTGGCTGAACTGCTGCTGATAGCCGGGAGCTACGTTATGGGCTCCAATCGGTGTCCCGATGGGGTAGTGCCCTCCCTGAATGGGTGGGCGGGAGCGGGTTGCGCTCTGACTCTCACGGTCGCAGTCATGGCCATGCTCCGATTGCTCAACAAGCAGTTCAATCTGATGCGCCATGACAGCTCGCTCGGCACGCCGATATTCGCGGCTATGACCACGTCGCTCCCATGGGTGGCCACCACGCTCTGGCCCGGATGGATGCTGCCGGTCATGCTGCTGATAGTGGGGTATCTACTGTTCACCTCATTCAGCGACCCGACGTCGACCCGCACTATCTACCAGATATTCACGCTGACTACAGCTTCGGCATTTATCGTCCCGCAGTCGTTATTCTTCCTCCCCATCCTCCTGATAGGGTGCGCCCAAATGCGAATCCTCACCCTGCGGGTGGTCATAGCCGCCATCCTCGGCATCATCACGCCGGGCTGGATTGCAATTGGGTTTGATCTCTGCGAGCCGGCCGACCTCCCGCTGCCGACAATCGAGTTTGCGAGCGACATCTTCTCGCAGACACTCGTCGAACCGCAGACGCTGGCCAGTGTGGCCGTCATAGCCCTGCTTGGCCTGATAGCCATGGGAGCCAACCTCTACAAGCTGCTGAGCTACAATGCTGTCACACGCGCCACCAACGGATTCTTAACCATCCTATTTATGTCGACGCTCCTGCTTCTGATCGTCGACTTCATCAATATGACCGTCTATCTCCCCCTCTTGATTACCCTTGCAAGCTATCAGGTGACGCTCTTCCTCGTCACCCGACGCACCGACCGCGGCTGGATCGCGATAGTGACAGTAATGGTTATCTTCTGGGGTCTATTTTTCTGGAATCTATGGACATCGCTCCCCTCAGCAACGGCCTGAGACCTCGCGTCATAGCCGACGCCAACATCCCGTTTCTGCCCGAACTGCTCGGCGACTCAGTCAAACTCGTCAGACTCCCCCCGGCCGAGATTACACCGGAGGCTGTCCGCGACGCCGATGCGCTGATCACCCGCACACGCACCCGCTGCGACGCGCATCTGCTCGACAACTCGCGCTGCCAATTCATAGCCACCGCTACAATAGGTACCGACCATATCGACTACCCCTACTGCCATGAGCGCGGCATTGCCGTAGCCAGCGCACCGGGATGCAACGCACCCGCCGTAGCTCAGTATGTACTCTCCTCCGTGCTTCGCCTGACAGGCGACCGCAACCCCGCTGAGCTGACGCTCGGCATCGTAGGCGTAGGCCATGTCGGCTCCATCGTGGAGCGCTGGGGGCGTGCCCTCGGCTTCAACCTGCTGCTATGCGACCCTCCGCGCGCCGAGTCCGAAGGGAGCGACAAGTTTGCGACACTTGATGAGATAGCCCGCCGGGCCGACATCGTGACATTCCACACACCGCACACCCTCGATGGCCCCCATGCCACTCACCATCTGGCCGACAAGAGATTCTTTGAGGCAATCGAGCGCCGCCCGATTATCATCAACTCCGCTCGCGGCCCGATAGTCGATACTCCGGCCCTCATCGAAGCCATCAATGCCGGAAAAACCGGTCCGGTAGTCATCGACTGCTGGGAGGGAGAGCCCGACATCAACCTCCGGCTACTCGAAAAGGCCACCTTCGCAACGCCCCATATCGCCGGCTACTCAGCCGAAGGGAAGGCTCGCGCATCGCTGATGGCAGCCAGAGCTCTATGCATGCACTTCGGACTCCCGTTCAATCCGTCAATCCCCGTCCCGGCAGATGCGCCGGCCACAGTCAGCGCCCGGCAGCTGCTCGAGAGCTACAATCCGGCCATCGACACCGCAGCCCTGCGTGCCCACCCCGCCGATTTCGAAGCCCTCCGCAATCACTACCCCCTCCGCCCCGAACCGAAATAAACACCCCCACGATATGGCAGAAGGCCATGCTGAGATTGTTCTCTCGGCATGGCCTTCTGATGTATTGTGAGGTTACTCCTATCAGTTGATGATGTCGAAGCCGGTATATTTGCGGAGACAGTCGGGGACGATGATTCCCTCGGGGGTCTGATTGTTCTCAAGTAGAGCCGCCATGATGCGGGGGAGTGCAAGGGCTGAGCCGTTGAGAGTGTGCACGAGGTGGGTTTTCTTGTCGTCGCCACGATAGCGGCACTTCAGGCGGTTGGCCTGATAGGTCTCGAAATTGCTGACAGATGACACTTCGAGCCAACGCTTCTGAGCTGCTGAGAACACCTCAAAGTCAAATGTGATGGCTGATGTGAAGCTCATGTCGCCGCCGCAGAGACGCAGGATGTGCCATGGGAGACCGAGCGAGTCGAGCAGCCCCTGCACATGGTCTTTCATCTCCTCGAGAGCTGCGTATGGGTTTTCGGGCTTTTCGATGCGGACGATTTCCACCTTGTCAAACTGATGGAGGCGGTTAAGGCCGCGCACATCCTTACCATAGCTGCCGGCTTCGCGGCGGAAGCATGCTGAGTAGGCGCAGTTCTTTATGGGGAGCTGGGCATCGGTCAGGATCACATCGCGATAGAGGTTAGTGACGGGCACTTCGGCGGTCGGGATGAGGTAGAGGTTGTCGAGCTGACAGTGATACATCTGGCCTTCTTTGTCGGGGAGCTGACCTGTACCGTAGCCTGAAGCTTCATTGACCACATAGGGAGGCTGGATCTCCAGATAGCCTGCCTCGCCGGCACGATCGAGGAAGAACTGGATCAGGGCACGCTGCAGGCGAGCGCCCTTGCCGATGTAGACGGGGAATCCCGCGCCGGTGATCTTCACGCCGAGGTCGAAGTCGATGAGATTGTATTTCTTGGCAAGATCCCAGTGGGGAAGCGCATCCTCGGGGAGGTCGGGCATCGGTCCGCCGGTCTTTTCAACTACATTGTCAGCTGCGGTCTTGCCCTCGGGCACCATGTCACAGGGGAGGTTGGGGATAGTCAGGAGTATGTCGCGAATCTCAGTCTCAGTGGCTGCCAGACGGTCGGCGATCTCCTTCTGCGACTCCTTGATGGCGGCTACAGCAGCTTTGGCGTCGTCGGCCTCAGCGCGCTTTCCATCCTTCATCAGCCGGCCGATTTCGGCTGCTTTGCGGTTGAGCTCAGCCGCCTGATTGTCGTTGTTGAGCTGGAGTTCGCGGCGGCGGGTGTCAAGGTCGAGTACACGGCCTATGAGTTCGGCTCCGTCGAAGCCCTTGACGGCCAGGCGCTCGACAGTGCGCTTGGGATCGTCCTTAATCTGTTGAATTGTAAGCATATCCTCTATGAGTTTAATAATTCTTTTACTTTAGCCGAGATAGCGCGGCCATCGGCACGTCCTGCCAGAGCCTTGGTAG
Organism: Bacteroidales bacterium; assembly: GCA_014800605.1. Lineage (GTDB taxonomy): Bacteria > Bacteroidota > Bacteroidia > Bacteroidales > Muribaculaceae > JAAVFS01. The sequence goes on from JAAVFS010000066.1 coordinate 39,863, forward strand.
CAACGCCCATGACGCGGCCCATCTGTGAAGGCTCGCTGACACCGAGCTCGGCGATGATGCGCTTGAGCTCAGCGGTCAGTTGCTCGTCAGAAAGCTGCTTGGGAAGATACTCCTCGATGACGGCCACCTCAGCGAGCTCAGCCTCGGCGAGGTCGGGGCGGTTCTGCTCAGTGTAGATGGCAGCACTCTCGCGGCGCTGCTTGGCCATCTTGACCAGGACGCGGGTAGCGGCCTCATCGGTCAGCGTGCCGTCAGAGCCCTTGGCTGTCTTGGCTTCGATAAATTCCTTTTTGATGCCGCGCAGAGCTTCGAGTCTGACACGGTCCTTAGCGAGCATTGCCGACTTGATATCGGCTGATATTTTATCAAATAAGTCCATTTGTTCAGTATTTCCCATTTAATACTGCAAAGGTAAGCAGAATATCCAAAAACCATAACGCGCCCGATAGTTTTTTTCGCTACTTTTGCATAAAATGTATCTCCAGCCATAGCTCCGGCCTCTCGCCGGACATCTTCAACCAATCAGTCATTAACCCACCACCCATGACCGACCCCGTCTCCCCCTACCCGCTGCCGACCTCCGGCAAGCCAAAACCACGCTACGAGCTCCTCGACGGGCTCCGCGGCATAGCAGCCATACTCGTCATCTGGTATCACTTCTTCGAGGGATTTGCCACGTCGCCCGTCGACCAGATGATGAATCACGGCTATCTGGCCGTCGACTTCTTCTTCGTCCTCTCTGGCTTCGTCATCGGCTATTCCTACGACGACCGCTGGCGCGGCGGACTGACAGCCCGCCGCTTCATGCTCCGTCGCATAGTCCGCCTGCAACCGATGGTGGTGCTGGCCGCACTGCTCGGCGCCCTGGCGTGGATCCTCCAGGGGTCTGTCCACTGGGACGGCACCCCCTCACCCCTCTCCTCGCTCCTGATAGCCCTGGTGCTCGGCCTGGTACTGATCCCAGTCATCCCCGGCGCCGAGGCCGACGTCAGAGGCAACGGCGAGATGTTCCCCCTCAACGGACCCAGCTGGTCGCTATTCTTCGAGTATATAGGCAGCTTGCTCTACGCCCTCATCCTGCGCCGACTCTCCGACCGCTGGCTCAGACTCGTAGTCATAGCCTCCGGAGCCGCCTTGGCTGCTACCGCATTCTGCAACGCCTCGGGAGCCTACCACCTGGGCGTGGGCTGGTCGATGGCCGACGGAGGGTTCTTCGGCGGACTCGCCCGCCTGACCTTCTCCTTCTCCGTCGGGCTGCTCATCTCCCGCCACTTCCGCCGGCGCACCATCCGCGGCGCCTTCTGGATCTGCTCCGCCCTGATGGCCACCCTCATGGCGATGCCCTACATCGGCGGAGATACCATATCTGCCTGGAATGCCCTCTACGACTCCACAGCCACCCTGATTATCTTCCCGCTGATAGTCTACATCGGAGCCTGCGGCGTGACCACCGACCGCCTCTCCACCTCCCTCTGCAACACCCTCGGCGAGCTCTCCTACCCCGTCTACATCATCCACTACCCCATCATGTACCTGTTCTACAGCTGGGTGTGGGCTCACGGCTATAGCTTCTCACAGGTTTGGCCCGCCTGCTGCGCGCTCTTCATCCTCATCATCCTCCTCGCCCGTACAGCCCTCCGCTACTACGACGCCCCCCTCCGCCGCTACCTCTCAGCCAAGTGGCTCAGCCGCCCCGCCAATAAGAACTAACCCCCACCGACCATGATAACACCCGACATACGCGAACTCCTCGACACCGAAGCCGCACGCATCAACAACCCCGACTTCATCCCCCACGACCCCGTACAGTTCCCCCGCCGCTACACCGCCGAAGCCGACATCGAGATAGCAGCCCTCCTCTCGGCCACCATCGCCTGGGGCAACCGCAAGATGATATGCCGCGACTGCGACCGGCTCCTGACCTCCATGGACTCCTCCCCCGCCGCCTATACCCTCGACGGAGCCTTTGAAGATCTCGACCCCGACGCCAACATCCACCGCACATTCTTCAATCGCAACCTCATCCACTACCTGCGCGGACTCCGCACCATCCTCCGCGACCACGGCACCATCGGCGCCTGGGCCCACAAGACGGGCATCGCCGCCACCGAAGCCCCCGCATGGGAATTCGCCCGACAGCTCTCCGCCGTCATCACCCAAGCCAACGACGGCATCCCCGACAGCCGCTGCCTCCCCGGCAACATCGACAAGACAGCCCTCAAGCGCATCAACATGGCCTTCCGCTGGCTCGTGCGCCGCGACGGCATCGTCGACATCGGCATCTGGCGATTCCTCTCACCCTCACAGCTCTACATCCCCCTCGACGTCCATGTCGGCAACGTCTCCCGCCAGCTCGGCCTCATCACACGCCGCCAGGACGACCGCCGCGCCGTCAACGAGCTGACCGCCCGGCTCCGCACCATCCGCCCCGACGACCCGGCCCTCTACGACTACGCCCTCTTCGGCATCGGCATCACCTCCAAAACCTCCTAACCCGCCACCAAGAGATGGGAGAAATGCGAGGGTTGGACGGGGTGATTTCGGGATTTTTGTGTATCTTTGTCAGGTGGAATGGAGGAGTAGACGTAATTCGGCTGCTCTGCGCCTACTCCACTCAAAAATAAATCGATCAATGTCACGCCCCGAAAGCAAATCGACAACCCGCCGCCTGCTCGGCTTCTTTCTGAAGATCATCGTCCCGATGGCAGTCAGTCTGGGGCTGTGCTGGATCCTCTTCCGCGGCGACAGCCTGGAGGAGATGACGACCATCATGAGAGACCACTGCGACTATCGCTGGATCCTGGCCATGACTCTGCTGCTCGCTCTGACATATCTGATCCGCGCCGTCCGCTGGGGTCAGCAGCTCGACGCTGTCGGCGTGCACGCGTCGCTCTGGACCCGCGTTCAGAGCATTTTCGGCACATACGCTGTCAATCTCGTTTTCCCGCGTCTGGGAGAGGTATGGCGATGTGGATTCGTGGCTCAAAGGGAGAAGGCACAATTCTCGGTCGTGGCAGGCACGGTCATCGCCGACCGCCTGGCCGACCTGCTGTCGGGCCTCAGCTTCATCGTGGCGACCCTCATCTTCGGCCATGACGCCATCCAGCGGTTTATCGTGCGCTATCCTGATTTCTATGAATCTGTCGCGGGGCTCATCTCCTCGCCGTGGCTTTGGCTAGGCGTGGCCGCACTTATAGTCGGCACGATATGGTTTCTGCGCAGCAGTGGCGGGGGAGCGGTCATGAGCCGGATGCGCGCATTCGGCCGTGGCATGTGGAACGGCTTCTACGGCATACGCCTCATCCGCCACAAGTGGCGCTGGCTCGCCCTGACGATAGCCCTCTGGGGATGCTACTTCACGCAGATGATACTTGCCTTTCAGGCATTTGAGCTCACGCAGGAGATCTTCGCCGAGCATGGCATCGTGGCTGTCCTCGTCTGCTTCACGCTCGGCTCCATAGCTATGGGGGTCCCGAGCAATGGCGGCATCGGCCCCTACCAGATAGCACTGATCTTCGGGTTGAGCCTCTACATGCCTCAGGGTGCTGATGCCGGCGTCTTCGATATGGAGTCGAAGGCGTTTGCCAATGTAGTCCTGGGCGCATCCACCCTCCTCCCCATCGTCCTGGGCTTCGTGGCCTTCATCTCTATCGCCCTCTCCCGACGCAGCCGCTGAGACAGCTCCACAATGGGAGCTGCCAACTATTAAAAATATATGCCCGGAGCAGTAATTCCGAATTATTCGGCGCTCATAAGCGAATCCTATTATCCGCATATGAGCCGTTTTGTCTGATCAAGTTCTTTCCGGAAGATAGGTTTTTTCACAGTATCATCGAATACCAGATCAACTCGACGCCCAAAGAAGATATCAGCCCGATCAAGCCCCTCGCGACTTAATCGTTTCCGCATCAAAATTCGGGTCAATGTAAAAAAGCGGTTGTTAATTTCTGAGATTTAGGGATAGATGGGCGTATCGCTAACTGAATTAGGGAAGTCTAATCATCATAAGCACTTGTTATATAGTAGATTCCCGAAG
>JAAVFS010000067.1 GCA_014800605.1 Bacteroidales bacterium
AGAATCAAACTCCGGTAGACTTTCAGCCGGAAGTAATTACAAATACCGAATCTCATCGCTCTTCAACCCCCCTCCGCGGAGGCTTAGACTTCACCGAAGCCGCCGAATCCACTGTCAATGGCGTAGTCAGCGTCAAAAGCTTTGGAAAGACCGGAGGCAATTCTCAACACGACTATCAGTCAGACCCCTTCTTCGAATTCTTCTTTGGCCCCCAGGCTCGTCCACGCCAGAAGTCAGAGCCTCGCGAGATGCAGATGGGTCTCGGCTCCGGAGTAATCGTCACAAAAGACGGCTATATCGTCACCAATAACCATGTGGTCAGTGGCGCATCCCGTCTTGAGATTACTCTGAACGATAACCGCACATTTGATGCTACACTTATCGGCACCGATCCGGCAACCGATATAGCACTGCTGAAGATCGAAGCAGATGATCTGCACGTTATCCCCTGGGGCAACTCCGATGATCTGAAAATCGGTGAGTGGGTACTTGCCGTCGGCAACCCGTTTGGCTTCACCTCTACAGTCACAGCCGGCATCGTCAGCGCCAAGGCTCGCAACATCAGCACTATCACCAAAAGCGGCAACAACGGCTCAATCGAATCGTTTATACAGACTGACGCCGCTGTCAATCCGGGAAACTCCGGTGGTGCGCTCGTCAATCTTGACGGCGAACTTATCGGAATCAATACTGCCATCTACTCTCAGACCGGCAACTATTCCGGATCCTCTTTCGCAATTCCGACTTCGATTGTAAAGAAAGTAGTCAGCGACATCTCAGATTTCGGTATGGTACAGCGTGCCGTCCTCGGCATCAGCTTTGCCGAGCTCACTCCCGAACTTGCAAAAGAAAAAAATGTCACCGCCACTTCCTCAGGCCTATATGTGGCCGGAGTACAACCCGGCGGCAGCGCTCAGGCAGCCGGCATACAGGAAGGTGATATCATCGTAGCGATCGACAAAGCGCCTATCACCAACACTGCTCAAATTCAGGAAGCGATGGCTCTGCATCGCCCCGGCGACAAAGTGAGCGTCACCATCATTCGTGACAACGCTCAAAAGACACTTGAAGCTACACTCCTTAACACCGATGGCAATCAGACAGTCTCCAAAGCGGGCGACATCAAGTCATTAGGATGCGAGCTTGAGACCCTCTCCTCGTCAGAACTAAGTAAGTTGAATCTCAAATACGGAGTCCGCGTCAAGTCCGTCTTTGATGGCAAGTTCAAGTCTGCGGGTATCAAGCCAGGATTTATAATCTTAGATATCAACAACATGACCGTCAATACTCCCGACGATGTCAAGACTATCTACGATGCTATCGTTGCCGACAAAAACTATGATCATGTAATGTTCATTACCGGCACCTACCCCGGAGGAAAGCGCAGAGTCTATTATGCAGTAGATCTCGCCGACGAATAGCGACATCCTCCTGCAACATTACAAAATGCGTAGTCACTGACAGTAGGCTGCGCATTTTTCATATACACGCTTATACGATTTAACAAATATTAAGTATCAATAAATTGTCTCGTCTGCAATTTTTATCCGCCGGCCACGTCTAAGAAAGTAGAATCAAAATTAATAATAAGCCATCTCATAACTAATGGACAATATCCTCGAAGTATGTAATGTCAGCAAGCACTACGCCTCCAAGACAGCGCTTGATGATGTCTCACTGACCGTGCCACGAGGCTCTGTCTACGGACTCTTAGGTCCCAACGGAGCCGGAAAGACCACCTTAATTAGAATAATAAACTATATCACAGCCCCCGATTCAGGCAAAATCATCTTTGACGGTCACGAGCTGACAGCTGACGATGTCGCATCAATCGGCTATCTACCCGAAGAGCGCGGCCTATATAAGAAGATGAAAGTAGGCGAGCAAGCTATCTTCTTCGCCCGACTGAAAGGAATGACAAAGCATGATGCCGAAAGAGAACTTCGCAAATGGTTTGATAAATTCGACATCTCCGACTGGTGGAACAAGAAAGTAGAAGAGCTCTCAAAAGGTATGGCCCAAAAGGTCCAGTTTATTGTGACTGTCCTCCATAAGCCTAAACTGCTGATTTTCGATGAGCCCTTCTCCGGATTCGACCCCATCAATGCCAACCTCCTCAAGAACGAGATACTGGAGCTCAACCAACAAGGCTCGACCATTATCTTTTCCACTCACAATATGGCGAGCGTCGATGCTATATGCGACGAGATCACTCTGATCAACGACTCCAGAAACATACTTTCGGGCAATGTCGCTGAAATACGCCGCCGGGAGTGGGGCAATCGCTACAACGTAGAGTTCGTTGGCAACCCGGAAACAGTCAAAGCCCTCACCACTACCCTCACCTCGCGCTTCGACCTTCTGCCGACGGAATCCGACGACGTCTACTCAGCAATCATTGTCCCGAACGGCGACGGCTCAGTCCGGCCCGTTATCGAGCAGCTCAACTCCTGCTCCGAAATCCGCTCGATCCGGCCCATCATGCCGAGCATGGAAGACATATTCATCTCGACTGTCAATACCTATAATGCTAAACATCATCTAACGGCTGAATAATGAAATCGAAAATTGGCATAATAATAGCGCGCGAATATCTCCAGCGCGTACGCAAAAAAAGTTTTATCATCACCACCATAGCGACTCCCATCCTGCTCTTGGTGCTCATGTGCCTTCCGGCTATCCTCATGAATGTCAATATGACATCAGCCAAGGAAGTCGGAGTCATAGATCCGTCAGGAAAGATTGCTGAAAAGCTCGTAGACAGCCCTTTAGCGACCTTCACGAAACTCGACATGGATCCGGATTCCATTTCTGCCGAGGCAGGCTTTGATGCTTTCCTTATCCTCCCCTCCAATGTCATAGAGCGCCCGGTAGGCATCAGCCTTTACTCCCGTGATGCCAGCACAATGATGCTTGAAAGCTACATCACGCAGTCGCTCGACGACATCATCGAGCAGGAACGACTCGACGCAATGGATATGGGTAACCTTAAAAGCGTACTTAAGGAAATCGAAGTCAACTCTTCGCTCAACACCTTCAAGCTCAACGAGAGCAATGAAGTCGTAAATTCATCTACGACAATAAGCTACGTGATCGGCTTAATCATGTCGGCCGTGCTCTACTTCTTCCTGCTCATGTATGGTCAGATGGTAATGACAAGTATCGTCGAAGAAAAGAGCAACCGCGTTCTTGAGCTGATAGTCACCTCAGTCAAGCCTATGCAGATTATGATGGGCAAGATAATCGGTGTCGGATGCGTGGCATTGACTCAGTTAGCAGTCTGGGCCGTAATAATCCTCGGCGCAACAATGACACTGCTGCCCATGATAATCTCACCTGAACTTGCCGGAGATATTTCCGCCTTTAATGCCGGGACACTCGATGCCACTCAAGCTTCGATAGATATCGAGGGGATTCAGGCGCTCTCAATTGTAGGCGACACAGGCTATCTGATCGGCATCATGGGCTGGCTGCTCCTCTTCCTCCTTGGCGGCTTCCTGCTCTATGCGGCTATATATGCAGCGATCGGGTCGGCCATTGACAATGTCCAGGATGGCTCACAGCTCCAGGCATTCGTGCTGATACCTCTTATCATCAGCTTCTTTGCATCCACGACTGTGGCTGCCAATCCCGATTCCGGTCTGGCATTCTGGCTCTCAATCGTCCCCTTCACGTCGCCGCTTGTCATGATGACAAGAATACCATTTGATATCCCGGTCGGAGAGATCATCCTCTCACTTGTCATCCTCTATATATCATTCATACTAATGGTGTGGCTCGCGGGAAAAATCTATCGAGTGGGAATATTCATGTATGGTAAAAAACCGACAATTAAAGATCTCATACGCTGGGCACGCTATTGACAAATTGTTTCAAAACTATAAATTAATCTAATTAGCAGCCAACAAAAGCATCAAAACATAGCCTGACTTTGTTATCTTTTTCGTAAATTTGCATCTTGATATAAAATCACACACAGAATGAGACAACTTAAAATCACAAAATCTATCACCAACCGCGAGAGCCAGTCTCTCGACAAATACCTCCAGGAGATAGGTAAAGAGGATCTGATAACCGTAGAAGAAGAAGTAGAACTCGCACAGCGCATCAAGCAGGGCGACCAGGCCGCGCTTGAAAAACTCACACGCGCCAATCTGCGCTTTGTTGTCTCGGTAGCCAAACAATACCAGAATCAGGGATTGAGCCTTCCTGACCTCATCAACGAAGGCAATCTCGGTCTGATCAAAGCTGCACAGAAATTTGACGAGACCCGTGGCTTCAAATTTATCTCTTACGCCGTATGGTGGATTCGCCAGTCGATTCTGCAGGCACTCGCCGAACAGTCGCGCATCGTCCGTCTCCCCCTCAATCAGGTAGGATCTCTCAATAAGATAAGCAAAGCCCTCTCTAAATTTGAGCAGGAGAATGAGCGCCGTCCCTCACCCGAGGAACTCGCACAGACTCTTGATGTCCCTGTAGAGAAGATTGCAGACACACTGAAAGTGTCTGGCCGTCACATTTCCGTCGATGCTCCCTTCGTAGAGGGCGAAGACAACAGCCTCCTTGACGTCCTGACCAACGACGATTCACCCATGGCCGATGCATCGCTCAATCAGGAGTCGCTCGCCAAGGAAGTGGATCGCGCACTCAATCAGCTTCACGAACGTGAGCGCGAGATCCTCAAGATGTTCTTTGGCATTGGCTGCCAGGAGATGACCCTCGAAGAGATCGGCGATAAGTTTGACCTGACCCGTGAGCGCGTACGTCAGATCAAAGAGAAGGCAATCCGTCGCCTTAAAGGTCAAAAGAGCAAGCTGCTCCAGGCCTATCTCGGTCAGTAAACAGATCTCAAATGATACTAAAAAAAGCGGTACTCCGACGAGTATCGCTTTTTTGTATCATTGCTGTGAGAGAGTGATTATTTCTTTCTCAGCTCGTCGACAGCATCCTTGGTATTGTTGGCAATAGCAGCGATTGCAAGAATAAGCTCGGCAGAATAGCGGAAGAACACGAGCAGCAGGTAGCCGGCTATAGCGCCACCGAAGAGCTCTCCTAAACCAAGGCCTATAGCAGTGGAATCTTCGAATGACAGGATGAGGATTGTCAGAATGCCACTGCATACACCCAGATAAGCTAACACAAGTCCGAGGAATTCACCGATAGAGCGGATGAGGCTTGCTACGACAGGGATAGCGATAAAGCGGGTCTCGTCAAAGCGCTCGTTCTTGAGGTCGTTAGCACGATGGAACCAGAACATGAGGCTAAAGACGCATGCTGCAAGGAGCACTAACATCATCATGATGGTATAGAATTTCACAGCTCCGGGCATATATGAGAAGCTATCGAAATTATCTACGATAAAATAAATTCCAAGTAAGCACATTGCTACGCCTAAGGCATAGTAGAGATACATCAGCGGCTGCTTGAAGAGCTTTCCGGAATCAAGAAAGCTGAACAACGGGTTAATCAACTTTGTGAATTTGTCCATAACTAAAAAGTGGTTTAAAAATATGATAAATAAGAATTTATTAACGTCGCAAATATAACTAAAAATTCATATAATGTAAATAACTTTATATAAAATTTCAGATCACGCCATAAAAAAGACGTCTTATATTAATGATTGTTAAATTAAAAATAACTAATTTTGCATCATGAATTGATAATCAATCCTGAAAGTCAGTCTAAATTGAAATTCACTTATCACTTTTTATTATCATCAATCAAACCATCCAATCATTATGAAGAGACTTCTTCTCTTAGCCAGCACCGTCTGGCTGGTGTGTCTGGCCGCTGTGGCAGCACCCAACATCGATTGCGTCGGCGTGGTAGTAGATGAGCAGAACGAACCCATGATAGGCGCTACCGTCAAGGCCGTGGGTTCCGATGCTGCATGTGCTACTGATTTCGACGGTAAGTTCACACTTAGTGTTCCTGCTGACTGCAAGACACTCAAAATCTCATTTGTAGGTTACAAGAGTGTTGAGGTTGCCGCTAAGGCAAATGTAGGGACAATAGTTATGACAGCCGACAGCAATATGCTGGAAGACGTTGTTGTCACTCAGTCTGTAGGCCGCACACGCCTTACTCCCGTCGCTATGTCAACCGTCAATGCAGAACAGCTCGAATTCAAGCTCGGCAATCAGGAGCTTCTCGAAGTGCTGAAGACCACTCCCGGCGTCTACACCCGTTCTGAAGGTGGCGGCTGGGGCGACGCTAAGACTCGTATGCGCGGATTCCAGAGCGAAAATGTCGCAATGCTTATCAACGGTATCCCCGTCAACGACATGGAATGGGGCGGTGTCTACATGAGCAACTGGGCCAACCTCTCTGACGTTGCTTCCAACATCCAGACTCAGCGTGGCCTCGGTGCTACAATCGTCTCAACCCCCTCTATCGGTGGTACTATCAACATCACAACTCGTACTATCGACGTAGAGAAAGGTGGAAGCCTCTGGTATGGCATGGGAAACAACGGCATGAACCAGATCGGCTTCAAGCTCTCAACCGGCCTGATGAAGAATGGCTGGGCACTGACTGTGATGGGCTCTCGTAAGTGGGCCGACGGCTATGTACAGGGCACTGCCTACGAGGCATACTCATGGTTCTTCAACGTCACCAAACGCATCAATGACAAGCACCAGATCGGCCTCACAGGCTTCGGCGCTCCCCAGTGGCACGACCAGCGCAACTACAACAACGGTCTTACCATCGAAGGATGGCAGAGCGTACGCGACTACATGAAAGATGAAAGCCCCTACCGCTACAACCCAACTTTCGGTTATCGCAAAAACGGTGAAGTCTACAACTCCAACCATAACTTCTACCACAAGCCTCAGATCGCCCTCAACCATATATGGCAGATCGACAAGACCTCCTCACTCTCTACATCATTCTATCTCTCAATCACCTCAGGTGGTGGCCGTACCGGCCTGGGTCGCTCTGTAGTCAATCCCGACGGATCCAAGACCAGCTACTCATCTTCTTGGTATGGCGCCAACAACGGCACACTCAACATGCAGTTCCGCACTCCCGAAGGCTACTACGACTATGCAGCCATTGAGGAAATGAACGCCAACTCTACTACCGGTTCTAACATGGTAATCGGCAAGCAGCTCAACTCTCACGAGACTTACGGTCTTATCTCTTCTTATAAGAAAGAACTCAACCTCAAAAATGGCGACAAGATCAACTTCACCGGCGGTCTTGACCTCCGCTACTACGTCGGCCACCACAAGACCATCATTTCTGACCTCTTCGGTGGTGAATATTACATTGACAACTCTAACCGTCAGAACGTAATGCCCTACAACAATGCAGTACACAACAACACCAACACTGCTTGGGTCTACGAACACCTCCATGTCGGCGACGTTGTCAACCGCAACTATGACGGCTTCACCTGCCAGGAAGGTATCTACGGACAGGCTGAATACACTCTGCTCGACAACAAACTCAACCTCGTCCTCTCAGGTGCTCTCAACAACAACACCTACTGGCGTGAAGACTTCTACTACTACGATGCTGAAAACTCTCGCTCAGAGACAAAGAACTTCATCGGCGGTACAATCAAGGGTGGCGTCAACTACAACATCGACCGTCACAACAACATCTTCTTCAACGGTGGCTACATCTCACGTGCGCCCTTCTTCAGCTATGGTGTGTTCCTCAGCTCACAGCGCTCTAACATCACTAACCCCGACGCTCTCAATGAGAAAGTCGGCTCTGTAGAAATCGGCTATGGCTACCACTCTCCCAAGCTGGCCATCGACTTCAACGCCTACTATACAAAATGGATGGACCGCACCATGAGCAAGGGCGACCAAATCGACCCCTCTATCGCTCAGGATGGTTCTACCTACTACTACTTCGCAATGTCAGGCGTAGATGCCCGCCACATGGGTGTCGAGGTAAGCGTCAAATACAAACCCGTTAAGTGGGTAGAATTTGACGGTATGCTGTCTCTCGGCGACTGGGAGTGGGACTCTAACGCTACCGGCTACTTCTACAACCAGAACGGCGCACCTCTTGCCAACCTCAATGGTACAATCGCTTCCGGCATCCTTGCTGAAGACCACCTCCACGCTACTCTCGAACAGAAAGGTGTCAAGGTCAGCGGCTCAGCCCAGACCACAGGCTCACTCGGCGTGACATTCCACCCCTTCAAAGGATTCCGCATCGGTGCTGACTGGATCGCCTACGCCCGCAACTACAGTGACATCTCTCTCAACTCAAGCAACCTTCAGAATGGCAAAGTCCTCAAGCCCGGCACACCCTGGAGAATTCCATGGGGCAATCAGCTCGACATGAATGCAAGCTACAAATTCGTCATCGGCGGCCTCGACGCCACTCTCTATGGCAATGTCAACAACCTCTTCGGCTACAACTTCGTAACCCAGGCCCAGACAGACCTCGGTGCAGTAGGCACTTGGAGCAATGCCAACCGTGTATTCTATTCATTCGGTCGCACATACAGCCTCAAGCTTAAAATTAACTTCTAATTATAGGAACTACAATTATGAATAAATATATCAATCGTTTTGCGATACTCGCCGGCTGCACATTGGTGCTGACTGCCTGTGACGAAAACTCGTGGAATGACAAACTTGACGGCTTTGATGACATCAACACCGACAAGGCGACATCCACCGTCGAGTACACCATGACTCAGGTAGACTACGCTACTATCGCCGGTCTTTCGACAGCCAATGCATACGCTAAAGCTGAAGGCGTAGAAGAAGAGCTTAAGGCCGTTGGCTCTCAGGGCTACTTCACCGATGTGATCGACGCCGAGACCTACGTCCCCTTCTTCCTCGCACAGGAACGTTTCCCCTACTTTGCCCTCAACAATGGCTCTTATGCCCGCGTGACCTATGAGACAGTTGCCGGACAGCCTGCCGAAGTGACTGGCGCAGTAAATGCTGAGAAATATACCGTCACCACCGACGATTATATAGCAGCATGGGAAAGCGACACTGACTACACCGAGGCCTTCGCTCCCTCTTGCACCGCGGCTAAGAATATCCCCACCATACTTAAGGGCGCATATCCCGATGCTGAAGCAGATCAGTACGTGATCGTAAGCTATAATCAGTCAAATACCGATCCCGTATTCGGTGGTGCCACCTCTCCCGAAGAGCCCGCCTTCGAGCTCTCAAACGTTCTCGGCTCAATTACTAAGGATGCGAGCGTAGACATCGCCGGCTACGTTGCCGCTGTATCTACTCAGGGTCCCATCATCTCAGACGCATCAGGCTCTGTATTTGCATACCTCCCCACCAACAATTCTGATCTCAAGATTGGTGACCAGGTAGAATTCACCGCAACTGTAAGCTCTTACAACTACGGCTATCAGCTTGCCAAGGAATCTTCACCCGAGATTGTTGGTTCGCAGGAAGTCACCTACCCCACCGCCAAGACCTGGACAGGCTCTGAAATCGATGCATTTGTAGCCGACGCAATGGCTTCAGGTGCAGACCCCATCAAGCCCGTCTACTCTCAGTTTAAAGGTACAGTAGCTGTCAGCGGCAACTATATCAACATCATCCTCGACGGTACAACTGTACAGCTCAGCCCCTATGGAGCAGGCTCACAGGTCAAGGCTGCCCTCACCGATGGAGCCGAAGTCACTCTCGAAGGCTATGTAGTAGCTATCGCCAGCAAAGGTAAATTCCTTAATACTATCGTGACCAAGGTTGACACGACTCCTATCGTATCGATCGCTTCTGCCAGTGTTGATGCTGTATCTCGCGCTGTCACAGTAGCTTCTACTGTTGAAAACGCAATGTATGTCTTTGATGGCTCTAAATGGACCGAAAAGTCAAATATGACTGTGCTCTCACACGCCGATTATCAGGCTATGGGTCAACGCTACGACAACCTCTCCGGCGAGACTCCCAAGGAACTCCTCCCCCTCTACCTCAAGCAGAACTATCCCTTTGCTGTCGCTGATGAGATCCGCTATGTAGTCTACAACTACTATAATGGTTCGACTACAGTTGTTCGCTGCGCTGAGTGCCGCTACACCGGCTCTGAATGGACCGGCGGCT
>JAAVFS010000068.1 GCA_014800605.1 Bacteroidales bacterium
CCGTCACTACCCCCGATGCCGACCCTGCCGACTCGGAGACGGAAGTATTTACGATTGGCGACCTCTTAGACTCCGACGACGCCCCTGCGACTCCCGATGCCGTAGCCGTCGAAGATGAGTCTCTCCTGACAGAAACCGAACCGACCGAACCGACCAAACCGATCGATCCGCTCGCCGACTTCCCCGAGCGCCTCGCAGCCGAGCGCGAACGCCTCGAACAGCCCCTGGAGATCGACACCGACATCGATGTCAGCAATCAGCTCCTCCCCCGGCTCTTTTATCTACCGGTAGTCTTCAAGCCTTACGACATCACTCTGAGGTCACCCTATGGCGACGTCACCACACCGGCCGAGGCTCAGCCCAAATCGCTGGGCAACGAGCTCGAGTGGGTCAACTCGCTGCTGAGCCGCCATCAGGATATGGAGGCCACCATCCAGCAGTTCGCCGTAGCCTACCCCTGGACAGTAAAGTACAATCAGGAGAGTCTGCCGGAGGTACCCAAACGCTACTATGCCGCCATTGATCCCAAGACAGCCACCATCACCGTGCGCGAGGTCAATCCGGACATGGCATCAGCTACATCCGACATCACCCTGGGCGAAATCAAGAAGAAGCACTGGCTCCACACATTCGTCGGCTCGCTCCACTTCTCGCAGGCCTACATCTCGCCCAACTGGTATCAGGGTGGCAACAACAACCTCAACCTCATCGGTGACCTAAAGTGGAATGTCAAGCTCAACCCGGCCTACCATCCCAAGCTCCTGTTTGAGACTACCGTACAGTATCGTCTGGCTATCAACAATGCTCCCGACGACTCGCTCCGAAGCTACAGCATAAGCCAGGACCTCTTCCAGATCAACTCCAACTTCGGTCTGAAAGCCTCCAACAACTGGTACTATTCAGCCTCGCTGCTCTTCAAGACGCAGCTGCTCAACAACTATCCTACCAACAGCACTGCTCTCAAGGCTGCTTTCCTCTCGCCCGGCGAGCTCAACCTCGGTCTCGGTATGACCTACTCCAAGACCTACCCCAAAGGATCACTCAATGTCTCAATCAACCCGCTTTCATATAACCTGAAGATGTGTCTCAACTCACGTGTCGACGAGACCAGCCTCGGACTCAAGGCCGGACACAAGACCCTGAGCCAGTATGGTTCGAACGTCGAGGTAAAATTCGACTGGAAGCTGGCCTACAACATCAAGTATGCGACCCGTGTCTACGCCTTCACCAACTATTCATACGTGCAGGGCGACTGGGAAAACACCCTCTCATTTGACATCAACCGCTTCCTCTCAACACAGATCTTCGTCCATCTGCGCTACGACTCTTCAGCCAAGCGTCTTGAGGATACAAGCTGGCACACCTGGCAGCTGAAAGAGATCCTCAGCTTCGGATTTACCTACAACTTCAGCACAATCTAAAGCCACATGCGCCGATTGACCGTAATAACCATGCTGGTAGCCGCCTCTTCTCCGATAGGGGCGGCTCCTGCATGGGACGATCCGGTCCCCGCACACTCCCGCGTCATGCCCGGCTACAGCTGCACCGACTCCGTAGCCTGTCGCATGGCTTCCCGACCGCTCCACCACATAGAGGGTATATGGCAGCTTGGCACCGACCAGGCCATAATAGCTGTCGAGAGATGCACCGACCCGTCTGTTGCCCACCCGACGACCGACATCTATCAGCTGACAATAATCGACGCGCCCCGGCCTTCGACCAAACCCGGCACCGTGCTCGGCTACGCAGCTCCCTCGGGCCGGCCAAACACCTACGATGCACGCATCTACACCACCTCGATACGCTCCCGACTTGGTCGGCCTGAGAAATTCACGCTGACCCTCGCTGCCGATGACAGCCACCTGTCAATTTCTCGCGTAAAGAAATCATGGCGACTCCTCCTGAGGCAGACATTCCACTTTCTGATGCGCATAGGCCTCTACGCCGACCCCTCGGCCGATCGCGATATCGACGGACTAACCCGCTTATATCCGCCCTCCACAGTCAAACCCGCTCAACCCGTATATCTCTGACCCATGCGTCTCGCCTTAGCCATCCTACTATCCGTCAGTCTGCTATCGGCACACGCCCGCCGCCAGAAGACCACAATCAAGGGGCAGATTCCCGTCGAAGTCACAGCCAAAAGCAGTCAGGGCACCGATGCTCCATGCGACACCATTACCACAGGGCTTGACTCACTGATAGCCCTCGCCGGCTACGACAAACCACTGACAGCATCACGCGAGACACTCCATGTGACCAACCTCTCAGCCGACCGCACAATAGAGTCGGTCACTCTCGAAATCACCTATCTCGATCGCCACAATCGCCAGCTCCACAAGCGGCAGGCTACACTCAAACTCCGCCTCGCACCGGGTGAGACTACCCTCGCAGGCTTCCCGACCTGGGACACGCAGCGATCCTTCTACTACATCCTGAGCGTCAAGCCGCGCCGCCAGGCGACCCCTTACTCCGTCTCCATCACCCCGATATCAGCCACCATCCTGACCACAACCAACTTATAAAATGAAAGCCTGGAAGCACATCGTCTCACTGATTCTTTTCGCGATCCTCTCCCTACCCGTTCATGCGGAGAGCAGCTACGACATAGCCCAAATATACGAAATCAGTGAGCCGCCATCAGGCACAATTGCCATAGGCAGCTTCGATAAGATAAAAGATGTTGAATATATCCTTACTCCCACCCGCATTGACACGGGAAAATACGTCGTTGAAGTCAAAAAGATCGGCGATAATCTCTATCGGATACTACGCACTGACATCTGCATCGAGACACGCTATTGCCACGAGTGGGCATCATATTCCGAAGAAGTTGTGCTGATCATCGAGTCAAACTTCGGCTACACCAAAGGTAAGGTCATTTTTGACTAAGCCCGCGTCACTGATGACCTAAGTCTACGGAACGAAAAGGATATTTTTCTTAACTTTGCAAAAAAAATCAGACCACTATGCAGATAAAGACCCCGGCTGAGATAGCCGAAGCATCGCTTGCCACAGGCATAGCCAAAACTGACAAGACCCTCAATGACAAGCCGCGCCTGATCGTGCAGGCCATAATGGCCGGCGCCTTCATAGCCTTCGGTGGGACGCTATCCTTAATAATAGGTTACGGCTTTCCTGGTATCTGCGCCGAGAATCCTGCCCTGCAGCGACTGCTCAGTGGATGTATGTTTCCGATCGGACTGATACTGGTCGTAGTCCTCGGCGCCGAATTGTTTACAGGCAACAATGCCCTGCTTGTCCCGGCATTTATGCGCCGTAAAGCATCAGTCCACACGATTCTGACCAACTGGGGACTGGTCTATATCGGCAATTTCATCGGAGCCCTGCTTTTCACCTGGGCGCTCGTCTACTCTGTCGGGCTCCTCGACGCGGCTCCCTACGATTCAGCCATCGACCGTATCGCCCACGCCAAGACCTCAATGTCATGGTGGACAGTGTTTCTCAAAGGAATAGGCGCCAACTGGTGCGTCTGCCTCGCCGTGTGGCTTGCGATGTCAGGCAAGACCCTCTTGGAGAAGTGCATAGGATGCTGGATTCCGGTGATGGCATTTGTAGCATTGGGCTACGAGCACTCCATCGCCAACATGTTCTACCTCCCGGCCGCCATGCTTTGCGGAGCCGACATCACTGCCGGACAGGCCATTACCACAAATCTTATCCCGGCCACATTGGGCAATATCGTAGGCGGCGCGCTGCTCGTGGGGTGCCTCCACTCCTACGCCCATCTCCGCTCGACATCCGCCAAGAGCTAAACAACAAAAAATTTCATCAACATTGTCTATCCATTTATGGATAAAATTGCTATCTTTGCAGTCAGTAAATACGAAACAAATTACTAACCCCTAAAACTTCACTGTCAAAATGGTAAGTTATAAAGAACTCGGCCTCGTGAACACCAAAAAGATGTTCGAGAAGGCTATCAAGGGCGGCTATGCTATCCCCGCTTTCAACTTCAACAACATGGAGCAGCTTCAGGCTATCATCAAAGCCGCTGCCGAGGATCGTTCACCCGTGATCCTTCAGGTGTCAAAAGGTGCTCGCAACTACGCTAACGCCACCCTCCTCCGCTACATGGCACAGGGCGCTGTAGAATATGCAAAAGAACTCGGTTGGGAACATCCCCAGATCGTGCTTCACCTCGACCACGGCGACAGCTTCGAGCTCTGCAAGAGCTGCATCGACAATGGTTTCTCTTCTGTAATGATCGACGGCTCACACCTCCCCTACGAAGAAAACGTAGCTCTGACAAAGAAGGTTGTGGACTACGCTCACCAGTATGACGTAACCGTAGAAGGCGAACTCGGCGTGCTCGCCGGCGTAGAAGACGAAGTATCTTCTGACCACCACACCTACACCAACCCCGAAGAGGTAATCGACTTCGCTACCCGCACAGGCTGCGACTCACTCGCTATCTCAATCGGCACAAGCCACGGTGCCTACAAGTTCACTCCCGAACAGTGCACCCGCAACGCTGAAGGCAAGCTCGTTCCCCCGCCCCTGGCATTCGACGTGCTCGACGCTGTAATGGAGAAACTCCCCGGATTCCCCATCGTACTCCACGGTTCTTCTTCAGTTCCCCAGGAATACGTTGACATCATCAACGCTAACGGCGGCAAGCTCCCCGACGCTATCGGTATCCCCGAAGAGCAGCTCCGCAAGGCTGCCAAGAGCGCTGTCTGCAAGATCAACATCGACTCTGACAGCCGTCTTGCTATGACCGCAGCTATCCGCAAGGTCTTCAATGAGAAGCCCGCTGAGTTCGACCCCCGCAAATACCTCGGTCCGGCTCGCGACGAAATGGAAAAACTCTACAAGCACAAAATCGAAAACGTGCTCGGCAGCAAGGACAAAGCTGAATAAGCCAATCCCGATCTGACCTACATACAAAGGTGTTATCCCACGGCAAGCAGTGCCAAAGGATAGCACCTTTGCCTTTTCATACCCCACACAACTGGCCTACCCGTCTCCCGCAAAATAAAACGCGCGGAAATCATCAAAAAGGGTGCCGAAAGCTGACCGACTGAATAATAATACGTATATTTGTAAAAACATTCCTACATTTACTAATACCAAATTCATAATCCAAAATAATGAGCAAGATAGTCACACTCGGCGAGATTATGCTCCGCCTCTCTCCTGCAGGGTTCTCTCGATTTGTTCAGGTAGATAATTTTGATGTAATCTGGGGTGGCGGCGAAGCCAATGTCGCTGTCAGCTGCGCCAACTATGGCCATGACGCAACCTTTGTCACCAAACTCCCCACCCACGAGATAGGCCAGGCGGCAGTCAATGCACTCCGCCGCTATGGAGTCGACACCCGCCACATAGCCCGCGGCGGCGACCGTGTCGGCATCTACTACTGCGAGACCGGTGCCTCAATGCGCCCCTCAAAGGTGATCTATGACCGCGCCCACTCCGCCATCGCGGAAGCCGATCCCCACGACTTTGACTTCGATGCCATCATGGAGGGAGCCGAATGGTTCCACTGGAGCGGTATCACTCCCGCCATCTCCGACAAGGCCGCCGAACTGACCCGCCTTGCCTGCGAAGCCGCTAAGCGCCACGGCGTCACCATCAGCGTCGACCTCAACTTCCGCAAGAAGCTCTGGACCAAGGAAAAAGCGCAGTCAATCATGCGCCCGCTGATGAAGTATGTCGATGTCTGCATCGGCAACGAGGAGGATGCTGAGCTATGCCTGGGTTTCAAGCCCGATGCCGACGTAGAAGGGGGCGAGACCAACGCCGAGGGATATAAAGGTATCTTCCGCGCGATGGCCGAGGAGTTCGGATTCAAATATGTGATCTCTACGCTCCGCGAATCCTACTCAGCGAGCCACAACGGCTGGAAGGCAATGATTTACAACGGGTCTGAATTCTATGAGTCAAAACGCTACGACATCAATCCGATCGTCGACCGCGTAGGTGGCGGCGACGCTTTCTCCGGCGGCATCATCCACGGACTGCTGACCCTGCCCACTCAGGCCGAAGCGCTCGAATTCGCAGTAGCAGCATCCGCTCTCAAACAGACTATTCCGGGCGACTTCAACTTAGTCACTGCAGTCGAAGTAGCTGCCCTGGCCGGCGGCAGCGCCAACGGCCGCGTGCAACGTTAATCAATAATCTTTCATCTAAATAATCGCAAAACTATGCCACGTTTCGACAACATATCCGTAATAAACAAAATAGCTGCCGCTCCGATGGTGCCCGTCTTCTATCATCACGACATCGAGACAGCAAAAAAAGTGCTCAAAGCCTGCTATGACGGAGGCGTCAGAGCCTTTGAATTCACCAATCGCGGCGACTTCGCCCACGAAGTTTTCACCGAGCTCGTGAAATATGCCGCGGCAGAATGTCCGGAGATGGCCGTCGGAGTAGGCTCTATCGTCGACGCTCCCACCGCATCGCTTTACATCCAACTCGGCGCATGCTTTATAGTCGGCCCGCTGTTCAATCCCGAAGTGGCGCGCGTCTGCAACCGTCGCTCCGTGCCCTACACTCCAGGCTGCGGATCTATCACCGAGGTAGGCGCCGCTCAGGAAGCCGGTTGCATCATCTGCAAGGTCTTTCCCGGCGATGTCCTCTCACCCAAGTTTGTCAAAGGGCTGATGGCACCCATGCCATGGTCGAAACTGATGGTGACCGGCGGCGTCGAGCCCACCGAAGAAAACCTGACCGGCTGGTTTAAGGCCGGAGCCTTCTGCGTCGGTATGGGTTCAAAGCTGTTCCCCAAGGAAGCCATCGCCGAAGGCCGCTATGATGTCATCACAGCCAAGTGTCGCGAATCATTTGAGACAATACGGAAGGTAAGAGGCTAAATATCACCAGCCATGAGAAAAGGCTTGCTTGCTATTACCATATGCCTGGCTTCGGTGGCATCGGCTCATACAAATTATACCATCCTGCGCGCCACCCACCCAGACGACGTAAAGCACTATGACACCGAACAGCTGCGCGAGCACTTTATGATGCCTCGCGTGATGGCCAACGACACAATCAATATGACCTATTCGCTCTACGACCGGCTCATCTATGGGGGAGTCGTCCCGGTGGAAGACGTTGTCGCACTCGAACCTATCGAACCGCTCAAAGCTGACTACTTCCTTGAGCGCCGCGAACTCGGAGTCATCAATGTAGGTGGACCGGGTCTCGTCACTGTCGACGGTATCGATTACCAACTCAACTTCAAAGACGCTCTATACGTAGGCCGCGGCAAGCGCGACATAAGATTCTCATCGGTCGACAAGGCCAATCCGGCTCGCTTCTACTTCAATTCAACCCCGGCACATACCGCATACAAGACGCAGCTCGTCACCATCGACGGGCGCAAAGGCTCGATAAAAGCGAACTCATTTGCCGCCGGGTCAATGGAAGAGAGCAACGAACGACGCACCAATCGGCTCATAGTCAGAAATGTACTTGAAGAGGGGCCGTGCCAACTGCAGATGGGACTGACGGAGCTTATGCCCGGCAGCGTCTGGAACTCAATGCCGGCACACACCCATGACCGGCGCGTCGAAACCTATTTCTACTTCAACGTCCCCGAAGGTAATGCCGTATGCCACTTTATGGGTCAGCCGCAGGAGAACCGCATAATCTGGATGCACAACGAGCAGGCCGTGATGTCGCCCGAATGGTCGATACATGCAGGTGCCGGCACATCCAACTATATGTTTATCTGGGGAATGGGCGGCGAAAACCTTGACTATGGCGATGTAGACAAGATTGGCTACCTCGAAATGCGATAACATCTACAACATCCTTACCTACAACCATGAAATACAGATTATTACCACTCCTATCACTTTTGGTCGGCCTCACGGCTTCAGCCGTCAACCGCTGGGAAAATCCCGCTATCGTCGATAGCGCTAAACTTGCCCCGAGGGCCACATTCCACACCTATCCGTCGCTTGACGACTTCCTCAGCGGCAAGCCGTCACCCGATGAAGTCTCGCTCAACGGCACCTGGAAATTCACCTTCGCCGAGCGCCCTGCTGACGCCACCGTCGACTACTATTCCGACTCTGTCGTCACCTCCTCATGGGGAGATATCAACGTGCCCGGCAGCTGGGAGACACAGGGTTACGGAGTGCCCGTATATACCAACACCAAGTATATCTTCCCTGCAAATCCCCCCTACGTCGACAACAACGACCTCCCTGTAGGCACCTATCGCACCACCTTCACCGTCCCGCAGTCAATGGATGGCGACGACATCATCCTGTCGTTCGGCTCAATATCAGGCGCTACAACACTCTATGTCAACGGAACCGAGGTGGGCTACACAAAAAATTCAAAGACTCCGGCTGAATTTGACATCACCCCCTATCTTCGCAAGGGCGACAACACGCTCGCACTGCAGGTCTATAAGTGGAGCGACGCCTCCTATTTCGAGGATCAGGACTTCTGGCGTCTGTCAGGCATCGAGAGAGATGTCAAGCTGATAGCCCGCCCGAAAGTAGCGGTCGCCGACTTATCGGTCATAGCCGGCCTCGACTCAAAATATACCAACGGTACACTCCGCGTGACCACCAAAATCGCCAACAGCTCCGACAAGCGCGCTGCCGGCTACAAGCTCCGCACCATGCTGCTCGACGCCGACGACAAAACTGTCTACACCTCTACTTCAGGAATCCCGACCATAAAGCCCGGCACTGAAAAGTCCACCTCTATCTCGACCACTATCAAGGCCCCTCAGCAGTGGAGCGCCGAGCATCCCTATCTCTACACGCTAGCCCTGGAGCTGATATCCCCCGACGGGAAGACAGTCGAAGTGACCGGATGCAAGACAGGCTTCCGCACGATCGAGATCCGAGACCGACAGCTGCTCGTCAACGGACGACCCGTATCCATCCGCGGCGTCAACCTGCATGAGCATCACGAGACCACCGGCCACTACGTCGACTCCGAGACACGCCTCAAAGACTTCCAGCTCTGGAAGGAAAACAACGTCAACGCCGTCCGCACCTCTCACTATCCTCAGGATCCCGAAATTTATGAGATGGCCGATCGCTATGGCATCTACGTGATCGACGAGGCCAACGTGGAGATGCACGGCCTTCGCTACGACAATCCCCGCCATCCCGTCGACCTCCCCGAGTGGCGTGGCCAGTTCCTCGACCGCGAAGTGCGCATGTATGAACGCGACAAAAATCACCCATCGGTCATCGTCTGGTCGATGGGTAATGAGACCCAAATGGGCACCCACTTCCGCGAGATCTACGACTGGTTCAAGGCCACAGACCCGACACGCCCCGTCCAGTATGAACAGGCGCGCAACTCAGCCTATACCGACATATTCTGCCCGATGTATATGCCCACCGGCGATGCCGTCAAGTATGCACAGAATCCCGACAACACCAAGCCACTGATCCAGTGTGAATACCAGCACGCGATGGGCAACTCCAACGGCAACTTCCGCGACTATTGGGAGGACATCATGGCCAATCCGTCGCTTCAGGGCGGATTCATCTGGGACTGGGTCGACCAGGGCCTAACCGCCTACGATGAGCAGGGTCGCAAATACTGGGCCTATGGCGGCGACCTCGGCGGCCACCGATGGACCCACGATGAAAACTTCTGCATCAACGGCGTGGTCAATCCCGACCGCACACCCCATCCGGCCATCCATGAAGTCAAGAAAGCCTACCAGCCCATTGGCTTCAGCATGGTCGACCCCTCCAACGGCACAATCGCTGTCGAAAACCGCAATCTCTTTACCGACCTCTCCGACTATACTCTCCAGTGGTCGGTGACTGCCAACGGCCGTCCCGTGGCCGAGGGCACGATGGACCTCAACGGAACTCCCCTGACCACCTCAGAACTCCGGATTCCGATCCCCGCGATCACTCCCGCCGAAGGTACTGAGTACATGCTTAATGTGGCTGCTCTCACCCGCAATGCCTCAGAGCTTGTGCCCGCAGGCCACACCGTAGCCGATGAGCAGATGCTCCTGTCTGGCGACTTCTTTGCAGTCAAAGCGCTCGCTTCGGCCTCAGATGTGACTATGGACCATGTCAAAGGAAAACACGATGTCCCCCTGATGCGCTTCCGCTCCGGTAACGTCACTGCCGACATCGACGAACTCACCGGCCTGCTGACCGCCTATACCGTCGACGGCAAAAAGCTGATACAAAGCCCGCTCCGGCCCGACTTCTGGCGCGCACCTCTCGACAATGACTTCGGATTCGGCATGCAGATAGAATCCAACGTATGGCGTACAGCCGGCGAGCGCACCAAGCTCCACGACCTTGCCTACGACGAAGCCACCAAGACCCTGACAGCCAAGCTGATAATACGCGACATCAATGTACCGCTGACTATCACCTACAGCTTCAAGGACAACGGCCTGATAGACCTCGACGTAGCTGTCGATCTCGCCGGACACGACGACCTGCCCGAGTTCCCCCGATTTGGCATGACCACACGACTCAACCGCTCGCTCGACTATGTAAGCTATTATGGCCGCGGCCCGTGGGAAAACTATGTTGACCGCTCATGGTCAAGCTACATCGGCCTATATCACTCTTCTGTCGACGAGCTCAACTTCGAGTATATACGCCCGCAGGAGAACGGCTACCGCACAGATGTGCGCTGGATGGCTATCACCGATCCGTCAAACGGTCA
>JAAVFS010000069.1 GCA_014800605.1 Bacteroidales bacterium
CTACCTCTTCTACAACATCGTCCCCATCGAAAAGAATGTCCACGGCGACTCCGTAGCCCTCGAGATGCGAATGATGGAAGGCCCACAAGCACGCATCAACAAGGTAGTCATCAACGGCAACGACCGCCTCTACGAAAAGGTGATCCGCCGCGAGCTCCGCGTGCGCCCCGGCGAGCTCTTCAGCAAGAGCGACCTCATGCGCTCATATCGCGAAATCGCCCAGATGGGTCATTTCAACCCTGAGACCATCGGCATCGACCCGCAGCCTGACGCCGAAAACGGCACCGTCGACATCCTCTTCAACCTCGAATCCAAAGCCAATGACCAGATCGAATTCTCAATGGGTTGGGGTCAGACCGGTATCATCGGTAAGCTGGCCCTGAAATTCACAAACTTCTCGATCAAAAACCTATTCAACCCCGGCTCCTACAAGGGTCTCCTCCCCCAGGGCGAAGGCCAGACATTCACCATCTCCGCACAGACCAATGCCCGCTACTATCAGGCCTACTCGATCTCCTTCCTCGACCCCTGGTTTGGCGGCAAGCGACCCAACTCCCTCCAGGTATCTGCCTACTACTCACGCCAGACCGGCATCAACTCGTCATACTACTCAAGCAACTACTACAACCCCTACATGTATGGCGGCTACGGATACGGATATGGCTACGGCTACAACTCCGGCTACTACAACGACTACTATCAGAACTCTATCGAAAATGCCTACGACCCCAACAAACTCCTCCAGCTCGCCGGCATAACCGTAGGCCTCGGTAAGCGTCTGAGCTGGCCCGACGACTACTTCTCATTCACAGCCGAACTCTCATACAACTGGTATTACCTCAAAAACTGGGACTACCTCTACTACATGAACAACGGTACATCCAACGCGCTCGTCCTCGGACTCACTCTCGACCGCACTTCAATCGACAATCCCCTCTACACCCGTCGCGGCTCGACATTCTCCATCAACCTCTCGCTGACACCCCCCGCATCCCTCTTCGGCAAAAAGAACTGGGGCAAACTCGCAGCCGAGAACACCACCGAGAGCAAGAAAGAGCTATATAAGTGGATCGAATACTGGAAACTCCGCTTCAAGTCGCGCACCTACACCCCGCTCAACAATGCCGAGACCTACACCCTCGTCCTGATGACACGCGCCGACTTCGGCCTCCTCGGCAGCTACAACAAGCATCTCAAATCACCCTTCGAGACCTTCTACGTAGGCGGCGACGGCATGTCAGGATCCTACACCTACGCCACCGAGACCATCGCTCTGCGCGGTTACGACAATGGCGCGCTGACCCCCTGGGGACGTGAAGGCTACGCCTACACCCGCATCGGCGCCGAGCTCCACTTCCCCTTCATGCTCCAGACCTCTACCACCATCTACGGCCTCGCATTCGTCGAGGGCGGTAACGCATGGACCTCAGTCAAAAACTTCTCACCCTTCGACCTCAAGCGAAGCGCCGGCGTCGGTGTCCGCATCTTCCTCCCCATGGTAGGCATGATGGGTATCGACTGGGCCTATGGCTTCGACAAGGTCTATGGCACCAAGGGCGGAAGCCACTTCCACTTCATTCTCGGACAGGAATTCTAAACCTTTTTGCTTCTCGATTGTCTAACAAATACATAATCCTTTAATCCAACACGACATGAAGAAAGTAATATTGACACTCATAATCGGTATCGCAGCCGCATTCGGCATGAGCGCACAGAAGTTCGCCCTTGTCGACATGGAGTACATCCTGAAAAACATACCTTCCTACGAGATGGCCAACGAACAGCTCTCGCAGCTCTCACAGCGCTGGCAGAAAGAAGTCGAGACCATCAACAACGAGTCATCGGCCCTCTACCAGAAATACCTCCAGGACAAAGTCTTCCTGACCGACGAGCAGATCAAAGCCCGCGAGCAGGAGATCGTCAACAAAGAGAAAGAAGCCACCGAGCTCCGCTACAAATACTTCGGTCCCGAAGGAGAGCTCTATCAGAAGCGCCAGACCCTGATGAAGCCTATCCAGGACGACATCTACAATGCCATCAAAAAGATCTCCGAAGAGCGAGGCTATCAGATGATCCTCGACCGCGCCGGCTCCTCCGACATCATTTTCGCATCGCCCCGCATTGATATTTCCAATGAGGTACTCGCCAAGTTAGGATATTCCAATTAAATAATATATCTTTGCATATCACTAATAACCGAAATTATAAATCTTAAAATAGACAATTTAACTCATGTTTAAGAAATTCCTTCTTGCTATCGCCGTAGCTCTGCCTATGTTTGCGTCAGCACAAGCCAAATTTGGCACAGTAGATGTAGAGGCTATCATCACAGTAATGCCTGAATTCACAGAAGCTCAGAATCAGATCGCCGAAGCCTCCAAAAAATACGAAGCTACATACAAAGGCCTTCAGGACGAGCTCAACAAGCTCTACGCTGAGTTTCAGCAGCTCAACAACGATCCCGCCACTCCCCAGTCAATCAAGGACCTCCGCATTCAGGACATCCAGGACAAGGACGAACGTTCAAAGCAGTTCCTCCAGACCGCACAGCAGGACCTCGAGCGCCAGAACGCTCAGCTGATGCAGCCCATCCAGGAGAAAGTAGTCAGCACAATCAAGACCGTAGGCAATGAGAACGGCTTCACAATGATCTTCCCCGTAGGCGTTTCAGTATTCGAAAGCGCCGACGTGGTTGACGTGACCCCCCTCATCAAAGCTAAACTCGGCATCAAGTAAAAATCACCGTCACACCGACATAGGAGAATCGAAGCCCCCGGCGGGGGCTTCGATTTCTTTTTTCATATAGTTGATTCCTCTGTTAAATGTCAAACAATGATTGCGCAGTCAACCATTTTCACTACCAGACGTTATATAGATACTATGAATGATGACACCACATATAGCACGAAACCCGGCGTCGGATGCCTCCTCGAAAAGGCCCACCAGCTGATGACATCCGACCTGAGCAAAGTCCTCGCCGAAGCCGGCATCGACATCACCGTCCCCGAGTATCTCATACTCCGCGCTCTCTATGCCGAAGACCGACTCCAGCAGTGCGAAATCGCCGACCGACTCAGCAAAGACCGCGCATCCGTCTGCCGAACGATACGCTCCCTCGAGCGCAAGCAGCTTGTCCGGACCGAGACCATAAGCTACAAATGCCAGCGCGTCAGCCTCACCGACCGGAGCCGACAGCTCGAAAGCCCAATATCCGCCGTGGCTACCATCTGCCACGACCATCTGCTTGAGGCTCTCTCCGACCAGGGTGTCGCCCAGCTGGAGCGACTGCTCACCACCATCGTAACAAACTATAACTTACAATAACCAACCTGACAAATCAAAAGAAAGGAACCAAAACTATGATGACACTTACAATCTGGAGCGACTTCGCTTGCCCTTACTGCTACATTGGCGAGACACGACTGCAACAGGCTATCGACGAACTCTCACTGACCGACGACGTTCAGATAGACTTCCGTGCCTTCGAACTTGATCCCACTGCCCCCAAGGAAGTAGTCACTACCACCCCCGAACGATTTGCAATGAAATACCGCCTCTCGCTCGACGACGCCAAGAAACAGATCGAACAGATCTCTGCTCTGGGACGCGAGGGCGGCATTGACTTCAGATACGCGACCACACAGTATTCCAACACCCGCGATGCACATCGCCTTATGAAGCTCGCCGAGGACAAATATGACCGCGCCACCGTAGGGCGCCTCAACGAAGCGCTTTTCCACGCCTACTTCGTCGAGAATCTCATCCTCTCCGATCACAAAGTCCTCCTGGACAAAGCCGTAGCCGCAGGTATGGACGAGACGCAGGTCAAGGAAGTGCTCGACTCCAATAAGTATGACGACGAAGTGCGCTTCGACGAGCGCGAGGCAGCGATGCGCGGCGTCCACGGCGTCCCCTACATCATCTTCAACGGATCGTTTGCCGTGCCCGGAGCCATGACTGTCGAGGGATTCAAAGATGCCCTCCGACGCGAACTCAGAAAGCAGGAAGCCACTCAGGCCGAGAAGCCCGCAGAGCGACCCCACGTCTGCGGTCCCGACGGATGTCAACTTTTGTAAGGAGGACCCGACGATGATCAGCGAACTACAGGTACAAGGCGTCTTTGCCGAAAACACCTACTTCTATATCGACGATCACTCGAAGGCCGGATTCCTCATCGACCCCGGCGCCCAGGCAGGACGGATCTACGACACCATAGTCCGCAACGGCTGGAAGATCGAAAAGATACTACTGACCCATGGCCACTTTGACCACATGGGAGCCGCCGAGCTCCTGCGCGAAAAGCTCGTTGCGCCGATCTACATCTATCCCGCTGACGCCCCCTATCTGAGTGACCCGCGCCTCAATCTGAGCGCCTCGTCGGGGATGCCGATCACAGTGACCCACTACGAGGACCTCTATGACGGCGAATTGATCCGGCTTAAGGAGAACAACTCATTCTCGCTACGGGTGATCCACACCCCGGGCCATACCCCCGGCTCGGTGACATTCTACACCGAGCGCGACCACGCCGCATTTGTGGGCGACACACTCTATCAACATGGCCCCGGGCTGACCAACTTCCCCGGAGGCGACCGCCGCGCGCTTGAGGAGTCGATTGTCAATAAAATACTGACACTACCCGGCGACACCCTCCTGCTATCCGGCCACTCCTCCCCCATTACCGTCGAAGAGGAAAAACAAATGTTACTCTAATCACCAACGACTCAATAGAGGTGACAAAGCCGCCTCTATTGAGTTTTATATACATATCTGAACTGAAATGAACGAAAAGACATTTACGACCTTCAAGCTCAGCCATCTGACGGCTAAAAACCGCATCATCCGAAGCGCCACCAACGACCATCTCGGCAACCGCGACGGCAGCGTCAGCGATGACGAGATCCGCATGTATGAAGCCCTCGGAAGAGGCGACATCGGCACTATCATAACCGGACACCTCAGCGTGAGTCCCGACCTGGATCTGCGCGCCGATGAAGTACAGCTTTGCATCGGCGACGACAGATACATTGACGGCCTAAAGCGCATCCCCCGGACTATTCATGAATACGGCTCAATAGCCATCGCCCAGCTCTCACTTGCCGGACCTAAAGGACTTAATCCTTTTGACTACAACGATCTGACAACAGAGCAGGTAGAGGAGATCCGAGATTGGTTCATCGCAGCTGCCCGAAGGGCAAAAGATTCCGGCTTTGACGGCATACAGGTCCATATAGCCCACTGGTATCTGCTGCAGGCGATGGTGAATGTCGATCTCAATCATCGCAGCGACAAATATGGAGGTAGCAGGGAAAACTGCCTCCGGCTGCCGCTCGAAATCATCGACGGCATCAGAGAGACATGCGGCCGGGAGTTCATCGTAATGGTTAAACTGAATGCCCACAACACCCTGGCTGCCGACAACGATCAGGACCTCCTCGACTACTATGCCTCACGGCTTCACGGAGCGGGAGTTGACCTGATCGAAATCAGCGGCACAGACTTCAATCAGAAAGACCGCAAAGCCGAGCTTTATTATCTCGATGAGGCCCGACGACTCAAGGAGGCTTATCCCGATATCACGCTCTCGCTCGTCGGAGGGATATTCAGCGAGGAGACAATCGATAAGGCAATGGAAGTAACAGAATTTGCATCAATGTCGCGCACTCTGCTGACTCAGCCTGACTTTGTGGCCAGAATGAAAGCCGGCGAACTGTTGAAATCGCGTTGCATACACTGCAACAAGTGTTTTGAAATCTTCGCCACCAAATATGAGCGGTGCGTATTCGGCCCTGTCCTGCATAAACTGGAAGAAACATTCAAAAACTGTTAAATCAGACCAATTGATGAATTTATAAGTTCTTATTGACTATCTTTGTCAGTATGAAATTATTCGTCAGAATACTACTTACACTTACCATCTTCGGATCTATCGCTGCGTGCAACGATGAAGTGTTCGTCACGCTCCATCCCGAAGAGACTCCCGGCACTACCCCACCCGATGATCAGCCCGAACCGGAATTTACCGACAGCCTCGTGCTGAGATCGCTTGAATACATCCCTGACTCCATTCATCTCGATGACGAGATCTGGGTACAGAAAGGGGTGACCCGATTCTACAATCATGACTCGCAGGGCACGATGTATGTCCTGCTTGACAACCATAATTCGACACTTGTCAGCATCAATAACACGACCTACTACGTCACCCCCTGGGCAAAGGAGTCGCAGCCGCTGATCAGCATCCCCTACCTCGATCCCGCATCGGAGACCATCAGCCTGCGGCCGGACTTCATGCCTTTCAAATTCGGCATTACCTCCGTCAGCGGACAGCTCAGAGGCGGCGAGACCGACTCGCTGACAATCCCGGCCAACACGATGGTCCAGGCCACCGTCTACACTACCCGGCGCCGCATCACCGCCAAGGCCGATATCGCTTACTTCTTCACCGACTTTCAGCAGCAGACCGAGACCGGATGGGTGGTAGTGACAGTATGGCAGCCGATAGATATCAGAGTGGAATGGAGCAGCGTGCTCCCGATCGAAGAACCCCGCTAATCCGCCGAAGCCATGCGAAAAGTCATCCTATCGATAGCCTCTATGGCAGCCTTGATCAGCGCGTCGGCAGCCGCACCGGCCAGTCTTGTCACCGCACTCAGCGACAGCACGATCCAATCGCACTGGAGCACGGATGTGCGCGCCGGATATGCGTTCAACTCCAACCGCGTCCTGATGGACCGCCTGCGCCCCGATGCCACCATAGGCCACGCAGCAGCCGACTTCCACATCCACTACGCCTTCTCGCGCCCCGAGTCCGGGCGGACAGCCTCCGTCTATCAAGGTCTGGGCCTGAGCGTCGGCACATTCTTTCAGTCGTCGACCGTCGGCACCCCCATAGGTATATACGCTTTCCAAGGAGCCCCGTTTGCCATCGTCGGCGAGCGGCTCAGCTTCGAATATGAGTGGAATTTCGGCGCTACGTTCGGCTGGAAGAAGACCACCGACGGCGATGACATCCGCTCCAACCTTGTAGTCGGATCATCGACCAATGCATATCTCAACCTCGGCATCATGGGTCGATATGCGCTCTCCAACAATCTCGCTCTGACCGCCGGGCTCAACCTCTCCCACTACTCCAACGGCAATACTTCGTGGCCCAATCCCGGAGTCAACACCATAGGCGGCCGCATCGGCCTGGTCTACACCCCCGGCAGCAGTCCGCTCACACTCCGCTCCCCCTTCACCTCCGATGCCGACTTCTCGCAGGGTGTCTCCTATGACGTCACCCTCTTCGGAGCGTGGCGCAAAGCCTACTTCCCGGCCGATGACGGAGCCTTCACAG
This sequence comes from Bacteroidales bacterium, assembly GCA_014800605.1. GTDB lineage: Bacteria > Bacteroidota > Bacteroidia > Bacteroidales > Muribaculaceae > JAAVFS01. The sequence continues at coordinate 7,340 of JAAVFS010000069.1, forward strand.
AGCTTGGCGAGCAGGCACTCCTGCCCGGCCACTTCGGAGTGGCCGGTATCAACGTAGCGCCTATGTGGGACATCCACCCGACGTTCCGTGCCGGCTTGTCGGCCGACATCCAGTGGAGCGAAAATACAGGACTGACCCCTTACCATATCCCCGACACCTATGGCGAGGATGCCAAATTCACACGCCCGCCATTCTTCAAGCAGGTATCGCTCGGACTCTCGGCCCGCGCCGAGCTCGTAATGCCGATATTCTCACTCAATGTCGGTCTGGGCTACGGGCTCGCCGGCCCCTCGGAGACCCGCAAATTCTATCAGACGGTCAATCTCAAGACCTATATATGGGGTCCGGCGTATCTCAACATCGGCTATCGCCTTGTAGAATTCCACTCCCCCTCCAATCTGATGCTCGGCGTCGGAATCACCCTCGGCCGCTGATCCCATTCACTCAGATAAAGCCTGTCCGGGCCCGATGCCAAAAAGACATCGGGCCCGGACAAAAATTAAGCGGGGTGTCTCACGACAACCCGCTTACATAAACCTTTATCTTAATCTAATACTATGAAAAACACACATGCAAAGGAAACACTTTATTTTGGATTGCACAACACTTTTGCAGAAATTACGCCATTTTTTAACAAAATTTTATCAAATTCAATATTACTAAGTGTTAACAAAGTTCGCCTACACTGATTTTTTCGTTACATTTGCATAGAAATTGCTTGCAAACAATATTAATAACAAAATATATGAACAAAATTGTAATGACTATGGCAGCTGCTATCGTTGCCTCCGGAGCCATAACAGCAGGAGCTAAAGAGCATCTGAAGAGTCTGAATCCCGACTATTTCGATGCCTCCGTTCCCGCCGGCACCGACTTCTTCACCCACATCAACAAGGGATGGCAGGAAGCCCACCCTCTGACAGCCGAATATTCACGCTACGGCCAGTTTAACGTACTCAACGACGAAAGCGAGCGTCGCGTCAAGGAGATCGTGACCAATCTCGGCGCTACAAATCCCGAGCACGGCACCGTAGCCCACAAGGTATGGACTCTCTACAGCCAGGCGATGGACTCCACACGCCGCAATGCCGAGGGCGCCACACCTATCCTCGCTGACCTCAAGAAGATCGAGACAACTCCTCACGAGGGGATGGAAGACCTCTTCCTCTGGATGCACGGCAACTATGCCAGCCCCTTCTTCGGCGCAGGCCCCATGGAAGACCTTGCCGACTCTCGCCAATATGCCATGTATATCGATGGCGGTGGCCTGGGTCTGGGCGACCGCGACTACTACCTTAAGGACGACGCTGACAACAAGAAGATCCGCGAGGCCTACAAAACTCTGATCGAGAAGCAGATGATGAATGCCGGCTACTCCAAGAAGGATGCACGCCGCATCGTCAAGAATGTGATGAAGATCGAGACAGCTATCGCCGACTCCACCTGGACCCGCGAGGAGAGCCGCAACATCGTGGCCATGTACAATCCCCGCACTATCGATCAGGTCAAGGAGCTCTATCCCAATGTCAACTGGGACCGCTTCTTCATCGAGACCATGGGCATCGAGACCCCCGAAAATGTGATCGTCACCACCCTCAACACCATGGCACGCGCCAATGAGCTGATGGGCTCGCTGACCGATCGCGAGATCAAGGACTACTACCTGTGGAAATATGTAAGCCAGGCTCAGAACATGCTGAGCGACAAGTTTGCTGACACTGCCTTTGAGTTCTCAAAGGTGATAAGCGGAGTCGAGCAGCAGCGTCCCCGCTGGAAGCGCGCTCTCGGAGCTACCGAGGGAGCCCTCGGCGAAGCTATCGGCGAACTCTATGTCGAGAAATACTTCCCCGAATCGTCTAAGGCTTACATGCTTGAACTCGTGGAAAACCTCCGCACAGCTCTCGGCAAGCACATCATCAACCTCTCATGGATGAGCGATGACACCAAGCTCAATGCCATCAAGAAGCTCAACGCTTTCACCGTCAAGATCGGCTACCCCGACAAGTGGAAAGACTACTCTTCGATGACCATCGATCCCTCACTCTCCTACTACGAGAATATGCACAACGCATCTATGTGGCACCAGGCCGAGACCTACGCAAAGTGGGGCAAGCCGGTCGACCGCACTGAGTGGGGCATGACACCTCAGACCGTCAACGCCTACTACAATCCAGTAGCAAATGAGATAGTGTTCCCCGCCGCTATCCTTCAGGCTCCCTTCTTCGATCCCGAAGCCAGCGATGCTGAAAACTATGGTGGTATCGGCGTCGTAATCGGCCACGAGATGACCCACGGATTTGACGACCAGGGCCGCAACTTCGACCTCGAAGGCAACATGACCGACTGGTGGACACCCGAAGACACCGAGGCATTCGGCGCTCTGACCAAGAAGCTCGTCGACCAGTTTGACGCAGTGGAAGTGCTCCCCGGCCTGAACGCCAACGGCACCTACACCCTCGGCGAAAACATCGCTGACCAGGGTGGTCTCCGCGTGTCGCGCACTGCATTCCTCGACTCTCAGAAAAAGAAGGGTGTCGACATCACCTCCGAGGAAGCCAAGATCGACGGCTACGACCCGATGCAGGTGTTCTACATGAACTACGCCAACATCTGGGCCAATAATGTCCGCCCGGAGGAGATCCGCAACCTGACAATCGGCGACGTACACTCACTGGCCAAGAACCGTGTCAACGTGACACTTCGCAACATCGCTCCCTTCTTTGAGGCATTCTCCATCACCGAGGGTCAGCCCCTCTTCCTCCCCGAAAGCGAGCGTGTAGTAATCTGGTAATACCATCCAAACTTATAAATCCAAGCGGTGTGCCGTCAATCGGCGCACCGCTTTTTTTGCCCAGGTAGGGTAAAAAAACGGCTTTGGTAGGGTAAAAACAGCAAAATAGTAGGGTGAAAAAATCACAGACAGTAGGGAGAAAACACCTCACGGTAGGATAAAAACCACCTATAAACTGCTTGGGATTATAGACGTGCAGGGATGGGGACGCGGACAGTATGCGGGCGGAGATGGCGAGGGGTGCGGAAATAGCCGGAGGCGGCGTCAATCAATGGGCGCAGATAGGCTTTGACCGCTTCGGCTATCTCGCTGAAGCAGGTCGAAAGCTCCCGGCCGAGAGTGTTGCCACTCTGAGCGGCGAGGATGCGCATGATGTTGTCGATCGCCACGGCGTAGTTCTGCTTGACCCAGAGCAATCGGCGCACAGTACTGTCATTCAGCGGCATATCAATCATCATATCTGCGCTTCCCGGCGTAGAAGCCTTGCTGACAGGCTTAGGTAGAGCGCGATTAGCCTTACGCTTTTCGGCGCGCATGCGGGCAGACTCGGCACGACTCTTTATTTTATTAATTAATGTGGAGATAAGCGGGTGGGAGTCTGCATAGTCATCCGGAGAAATGGAGTCGGGATCCTCGAGAGCCGAGCGCACTGCCGTCAGGACAGCTTCGCGGATAGCCATGTCAGATATTTCGATAATTTGGGTAAATTCGTCAATTGTCAGGGTAATTGTCTTAGCTTTATTCATAATCAAGTAGGATTTTTGTGGCAAAGCTACCTATTGGATCGGAGTCGGCGTATGACACTTTTACACTTTCGTATGCCGGGGAAGCATGTATCCATGCTGACAGGAAGCAAAGTTTGCGCAGATTTTTTGTGTTAAATGTTGTAAAGGAGCGGGAATATCGTTAACTTTGTCACTGACTTTTTGCACGCCAACAAATCAATAAACTAATCAATAAATTTTCAACTAATTACTTATGTGGTTAACAAGCTCATCTTTAGGACGTAAGCTGGTTATGGCAATAACAGGAGCCTGCCTTGTCCTATTTGTAACTTTTCACTGTCTGATGAACGGTGTGGCCATCTTCTGGCCCGCGGCCTACAATGACATCTGTGCTTTCCTCGGCGCCAACTGGTATGCCCTGATCGCTTCTGCAGGTCTTGCGCTGCTGTTTATCATTCACATCATCTATGCCGTATGGTTGACACTTCAGAACCGCAAGGCTCGCGGTACCGACCGTTACGCTGTCGTGTCCAAACCCAAACAGGTAGAATGGGCATCACAGAACATGCTCATCCTCGGCATCGTAATCCTCGCCTTCCTCATCGTCCACATGATCCAGTTCTGGGC
>JAAVFS010000070.1 GCA_014800605.1 Bacteroidales bacterium
GAAGAATACGTAGGCCTTGACTTTAGAGCCTTCCTGCAGGAAGCTGATGGCGTGCTTGAGCTTGAAGTTGTAGTCATGATCGTCAGTCTGCGGACCGAAGCGGATCTCCTTGATGGTGACTTTGGCTTGCTTGGCTTTCTGCTCTTTCTGCTTCTTTTTCTGCTGATAGAGGAATTTCTGATAGTCGAGGATCTTGCAGACGGGGGGCGCGGCGTTGGGAGAGATCTCCACGAGGTCGAGCTCAAGGTCGTCAGCGATCTTCAGAGCCTGGCTGAGGGGGTAGATGCCATTCTCCACGTTGTCGCCTACGAGGCGCACTTCACGAGCGCGGATGCGCTCGTTGATGTTGTGGAGGTCCTTATCCTTTGACGGAGCATTGCCGCGACGGGGAGCTCCGCCTTGTTGGGGAGCGCCTTGTGATGTCGGATGCTGGGGTGCTCCGGTGCCCTGGGGGCGGGGAGTCATGGTAGAAGGGCGCTGTGCGCTGTTGCTATGAAATGGTTTTTTCTCCATCAAAGGGGGTTATTGGTTAATCATTTTGTTGACTTCCTCAGTCAATTCAGCTGCAAAGGTAGCAATTTTCTTGGAACCTTTATCGCCTTCGCCCTGTTTTCTTACAGAAACTTCGCCATTTTCTGCTTCTTTTTCGCCTACGATGAGCATATACGGGATGCGCTTGAGCTCGTTGTCGCGAATTTTCTTGCCGATCTTCTCGTTGCGGTCGTCGACTTCGACGCGGATGTCGGCTGCCTGAAGCTGCTTGGCTACCTCGTAGGCATAGTCATTGTATTTCTCGCTGATGGGGAGGATGACTGCCTGTTCGGGTGCGAGCCAGAGGGGGAATTTGCCGGCGGTGTGCTCCAGAAGGACTGCTACGAAGCGCTCCATTGAGCCGAAGGGGGCGCGATGGATCATGACGGGACGGTGTTTCTGATTGTCGGCGCCGGTGTATTCGAGCTGGAAGCGTTCGGGCAGGTTGTAGTCTACCTGAATTGTACCGAGCTGCCAGCGGCGGCCGATGGCATCCTTGACCATGAAGTCGAGCTTCGGGCCATAGAAGGCTGCTTCGCCTAACTCCTTGCGGGCGTTAAGGCCCTTTTCAGCGCAGGCTTCGATGATGGCGTTCTCGGCGAGATGCCAGTTTTCGTCAGAGCCGATGTATTTATCCTTGTTGTTGGGGTCGCGCAGAGAGATCTGGGCCTCGAAGTTGTCAAATTTCAGAGCCTTGAAGATGTAGAGGATGATGTCCATCACCTTGAGGAACTCTTCCTTGATCTGGTCGGGGGCGCAGAAGATGTGAGCGTCGTCCTGCGTAAATCCGCGTACACGGGTCAGGCCGTGGAGCTCACCGCTCTGTTCGTAGCGATATACAGTGCCAAACTCAGCAAGGCGAAGGGGCAGCTCGCGATATGAGCGGGGGGCTGCTTTGAAGATTTCGCAGAGGTGAGGGCAGTTCATGGGCTTGAGCAGGTATTCTTCGCCTTCTTCGGGTGTGTGGATGGGCTGGAATGAGTCCTTGCCATACTTTGCATAGTGGCCTGAGGTCACATAGAGGGCCTTGTTGCCGATATGGGGAGTGATTACCTGAAGGTAGCCGTATTGTTTCTGAATCTTGCGGAGGAATTGTTCGAGGCGGTCACGCAGAGCGGCGCCTTTGGGGAGCCAAAGGGGAAGACCGGCGCCTACATTCTGAGAGAATGCGAAGAGTTCCATCTCCTTGCCGAGCTTGCGGTGGTCACGCTTTTTAGCTTCTTCGAGGAGTGCCAGATATTCGTCAAGCATCTTTTTCTTGGGGAAGGTGATGCCATAGACTCTGACGAGCTGGTTGCGCTTCTCGTCGCCACGCCAGTAGGCTCCGGCGAGCGATGTGATTTTAACCGCCTTGATAGAAGATGTGTCGGGGAGGTGCGGGCCACGGCACAGGTCGGTAAATTCGCCCTGGGTGTAGGTTGTGATATGGCCGTCCTCGAGCTCGGAGATAAGCTCGCATTTATATTCTTCGCCACGGTCGCCGAACATCTTCATGGCGTCAGACTTAGAGATGTCTGCACGCTTGATCGCCTCTTTACGCTGAGCGAGTTCAAGCATCTTGGCTTCGATCTTAGGGAAGTCAGCAGCAGAGATCTGATGCTCACCCGGGTCGATGTCATAGTAGAACCCATTCTCGATAGCCGGGCCGATGCCAAACTTCACGCCGGGATAAAGCTCCTGGAGAGCCTCGGCGAGGAGGTGTGCCGATGAGTGCCAGAAAGCGTGTTTGCCTTCAGCGTCTTCCCATTTGAAAAGTTTCAGATTAGCGTCTTTGTCAATAGGACGGGTCAGATCCCAGGCCTCACCATCAACTTCTGCTACGAGAACGTCCTTGGCCAGTCGAGGGCTGATGCTCTCGGCGATAGCGAGGGGAGTGACCCCATTTTCGAATTCCTTTACACTTTGATCAGGAAAAGTAATTTTAATCATATTTATTTTGCTGTTTTACAATAAATTGCCATTTACAAGCATGGCAATCAAACATAATTGCGACAAAGTTACAAAAAATTGAAATTCAAATCAATACCCAACCGCGAAAATTCTCACATATTATATTAGGTCTCAGGCTGTGACCAGTCTCTAAGACCCCGTTCACCAATATTTGTTAACGCTGAGGTCGCATATCTCCGAGTGATTTTTGTGATTGAACGAAGGAGCGATGGGACTCAATCGCTCCCTCACTGCGCGAACACAGCTGCATAACGCTTGACCGCCTCAGCATTAACTAATATTGGGGGAACGGGGGCTAAGTTGTTAGGGCAATTTTGAGTATTTCTTTTTTTTGGGGTCGGGTAGGTGGTATTCAGATTTGTTTTTGTAATTTAGGGGCAAAATTACGACTATGACAGAATTTGTGTCGCAATATGTCAATCTGACGTGGATCTATTGGTTTTTCACGGTGATTTATGCGCTTACGATTACTTCAATCGTCGGAGTCGTAATATCTCAGAACCGCAATCCGGTAAAGACGCTTGCCTGGGTCACGGTGCTCTTGGCTCTGCCGGCATTCGGCTTGGTGTTGTATTTCATCTTCGGCAGAAATATTAAGAATAAGAGGATTGTATCGCGAAGTGTCCGCCGCCGCTTGCGTCGCAGGGAGATAGGCTATAGAGGCGATCTTCGCCGCCTCGACTTGTCGGACAGCTCCGTGCAGCATATCCGACTGGCACAGTCGCTCGCCGGTGCTCCATATTTTATAGACAACTCGGCGGAGCTATTTAATAATGGTACGGATAAAATCGAAGCCCTGCTGGCTGATATAGCCGCCGCCAAGCGATATATCAATCTGCAATATTACATATTGTCGGATGACGCCGTCGGCTGCCGGCTGCGTGACGCTCTGATCGAGAGGGCTCAGGCCGGCGTTAAGATTAGGGTAATCTATGATCATGTGGGGTCATTCCGCGTCAAAAAGCGCTTCTTCAAGACCATGTCCGAAGCCGGAATAGAGGTATATCCATTCTATAAGGTGTCGTTCCCGCTGTTCGGTTCGCGCATCAACTGGCGTAATCACCGCAAGCTCTGCATCATCGACGGTGAGATCGGCTACATAGGCGGAATGAACATTGCCGACCGCTATCTGACGGGTGGCAATTTCGATGTCTGGCGCGATCTGCATCTGCGTGTAAGTGGGGCGGCCGTCATGGCTCTCGAGTATTCGTTTGCGGTCGACTGGTATGCGATGGGTCATAAGCTCGACGAGGATATGTCTGAGCCGGGAGGCAAGCGGCTGAGAGCCGGTAGCTATGGCATGCAACTTCTGACCTCCGGCCCCAACGACCATTGGAGCAATATTGCTTTCGTCTTCCTTCAGGCTATCTCTCAGGCTAAGAAGTGTATCTATATCCAGACACCATATTTCCTGCCGACCGACGCGCTGCTCAGAGCCCTCCAGGCATCTGCTCTGGCCAAGGTAGACGTCAGGATCATGATTCCGCGCCGAAGCGATTCGAGCATCTTGCGCTACGCCTCATTCTCATATATTAATGAATGTCTGCAGGCAGGCATCCGGTTTTATCTCTATGAGCCGGGGATGCTGCACAGCAAGTCGATGCTTGTCGACGATGAGTTTGCGACAGTGGGTTCTACCAACTTCGACTTTCGCAGCGTAGAACACAATTTTGAGAGCAACATGTTTATCTACTCTCGCGATTTTAACGAGACGCTCCGCCGGCAGTTCCTTTCCGACCAGGCTGATTGCTATAGAGTAAAAGGCGCCGAGTGGCGTCGCCGCCCTAAGCGCCAGAAAGCTATCGAGTCGTTTATGCGTATCTTCGCCCCGATATTGTAAGGTAGAGAGATACTACTCAGCGTAGAGATTCTCCGATTTTTCAGGGATGTATTGCTCTACCAGCTTGGCAATTTTCTTCGGGTCAGGTTTCTTAGTCGCATAGTCGATAAGCGTTCCGATGGGGTAGAGGTCCGGGTCGGAAGCCGACTGGAAGTCAGCGGCATCTTCAGAATAGTCGCCATCCTCGACAGCATCTGCCTCGATAGCGTAGTCGCTATACTCGATGTCGCGGTTGGCATCTCCGCGCCTCTCTATTTCGACGATGAGAGTTGTCGGTATGATGCTTAGCTGAGGGTCTTCGCCATAGAATTCAGGATTATTGATGACTTCAGCCACTTTGGTGGCGATCAGGTCAGAAAGTTCTTTACGTGTCATAGTATAATGTAATGTTTTTTGTAATCAATTTGATTTTACAATATAACATCCGATCCCCGCAAATAGTTCCGTCACGCCCCCGCCCGAACTCTTTCGCGCGGGTCATATGCTTTTATCCAATTACAGGTGAGGTGAGGCACTTCATATCTGTATAATCTATCATTTTGACTTTTCAAATAAAGCATACCGACTACTGACCGAGTAGGCTATATCACCACTCAGTTTTTCAATCTGATAGCCGGGGGGCGACCAAAGACTCAGCGCGAGGTGGCACATTACGCCGCTGAGCTCCATGTGACTCCAAGATATCTGTCTTACACCATAAAGCGGGTGACCGGCAAACCGGTCTCGCCACACATCAATGAAGCTGCTACGGCTATAGCATTGGAGTATTTGAAGAACGGTCAGCTTTCGGTCTCCCAGATTGCTGAGGAAGTGAATTTTTCTTCACTGAGTTATTTCAGCCGATTCTGCGTGAAGGATATCGGAGTGTCGCCCGTCAGGATTCGTACCACCGGAGAAAAAATAAATTTATGCTTTGGTGCGTCAACACTGAGCATAGCTTTACAGACTCTTATCTCCAGCCCATGAACATCTTGGTCACCTCGCCATCGTGATGATCGAAGAAAAGGCTTTTACCTGTGTCCAGTCGGGCAATTTCGGCCATATCTTCATCGCTGAGGGTGAAGTCGAGAATGTTGAGATTTTGCTCCATACGCTCAATGTGGACTGACTTCGGGATGATTATCACGCCACGCTGAGTGAGCCAACGGAGTGCCACCTGAGCCACGCTCTTGCCGTATTTCTTGCCGATTTCCTCAAGTATGGGATTGGTGAAGAAGTTGTTGCGACCTTCGGCAAGTGGTCCCCACGACATGATCCGGCAACCATATTCTTTCATAATCTTCTGCGCTTCGATCTGCTGGTCAAATACGTGAGTCTCGACCTGATTGACCATCGGGGGGGATCTCGACATTGCTTGCGAGGTCGATCAAATGGTCAGGGTAGAAATTGCTGACACCGATTGCACGGAGTTTTCCTTCCTTATATGCTTCTTCAAGAGCACGATATGCGCTATAGCGGTCGCAGAAAGGCTGATGTAGAAGCATCAGGTCGATGTAGTCAGATCCGATTTTTCGCAGGCTCTCATCGATAGATGCCTTGGCCTTTTCATAGCCGTAGTTTGAAATCCAGACTTTTGACACGATGAAGAGTTCATTGCGAGGGATTCCGCTATTGGCTATCGCTGCGCCCACGCCCTCTTCATTATGATAGACTTGGGCTGTATCGATCATGCGGTAACCCACTTTCAGGGCATCGCTAACGTAGTCCTCAACGGCAGCCTCCCCCTTTACGGCAGGACGATCATTAACCTGTAACTCACGTTCAGCGACCTCAATACACTCGTCCTATACTTCCTGGTAGGATTTCTACGGGACGATTTCAAAACTGTCGGCGCCCGTAGCGTCGGCGATCATGTCGGCAATGATATGGGTATTTTCTTACTACAAAATTAATATCCATATCTCATATAGGATTTGCACAAAAGTCGGCATAAGTTGCACGATTCCACTAAATGTGTAATTTGATTATGGATAGCCTCATTAAAAGATAGCGGTTATCTCATCATATGAGATTATACATTTGGCCATTCAATCAGTCATATATTATTAATCAAATCAACGACAGATGAAAAAGTTATCCTACTCTCAATCGCTCTGCTTACCTGCGTGCTTTTTTGCCGGAGTCAAAATCGAATGCCGTATGGATCGCGTGGACATCGTCCCGGCGGATCATGACCTGAACGACAGATGGAGCGGGGTCTAAAATATTACAGCCCTAAATCCTTGGACTGGCTTCTCAAGCATACAAGATAGTCTGAAGTCAAGCCACTCACCCTCAGTAATTAGGCAATCTAGCGATAATTAGCGGATTTTAACACCGCCTCGTTAGAGCTGCAGTCTCCAAATGTAAATTTATCGGATCGGAAAATCTTGAAAATTCAAGTTTTTTTTGTAAATTTGCAGCGCAATTCACAAGGAATTGCCTATAAATGAGCTATATATCTATACACACTGAGACATCGTCACCGAGAGTGACCAACTGGGGATATCTTGAAAGTTGGAAAAGCACCGCTCCGGTAGTAGCTTGTAAATAATCAACGAGCCTCGTCAGTCATTCTGGCTGACGACAATTTCCATCTGAATCATTTTATAAAATCCACATTATGAACAATCTTCGATTGCTCACAGGGTTATTGTCAATACTCCTGTTGAGCGGCGGAGTGTGTGCTTACGGTCAATCTGTCACGACTCTTGAGGAAATATTTGAGTCGGCCGAGATGAATAGCGCCCAACTCCGTCCGTCATTCTCCGCTCAGACCGAAGCTGAGCGTGAAGTAAGCGTTGCACGTGCAGGTCGACTGCCCGATATCAACGCATCTCTGTCGCTCAGCTATATAGGCGATGGTTTTACTACCAAACGCAATTTCAGCGATTATCAGAAGGCTCCGATTCCTCATTTTGGTAATGGCCTGTCTATCAATGTCACACAACCGGTATATACCGGCGGAGCGATTACTAATGCGATAGAGCTTGCCGAACTGAAATCAACCGCAGCAAGATATGCCACTGACTTCCAACGTGACAATATTCGCTTCCAACTCACAGGCTTCTACCTCGACATCTACAAATACAATAACTTAAAAGCTGTGATCGAGGGGAATATCGCTGCAGCGCATAAGGTCCTCCAGGAGATGAGGGCGAGATTTGAGCAGGGTACCGCCCTTCAGAACGACATTACAAGGTATGAGCTTCTTGTGTCAAATCTTGAATTGCAGCGTGTCAGAATTAATAATACTATCGACATCCTCAACACCAATCTCGTCACGACGGCCGGACTTGCCGAGGGTACTATAATTGTCCCTGACAGCACTATCCTCGCGCGCTCTTTGCCTACCGACGGCGCTGCATGGTGGCAGGCTGAGGCTGAGACAAATTCACCGTCGCTGAGCCTTGCTCGCTCGGGTGTCGACATAAGCCGTAAAGCAGAGTCGCTTGTTCGCTCTGAGCGTCTGCCAAAGATAGGGTTGCAGGCCGGTTGGAACATTGATGGCCCGATCCTCGTTGAGGTGCCTCCTATCAATCGTAACTTAAGCTACTGGTATGTAGGTCTTGGCGTTAGTTATAATATCTCGTCGCTCTTTAAGACCAGTAAATCAATCGCTAAAAGCCGTGCTGCCACTCAGCAAGCAGTTCAGCAGCTCGATGCCACCCGCGAGAGTCTGTCTCTTGCTGTAAATGCCGACTATGTTCGCTATATCGAAGCATATGAAGAACTTAAGACTCAGCAAAAAAGCGTGGAACTCGCAGAGCGCAACTATCGCACGACCTCCACTCGCTATTCAGCCGATATGGCGCTCATCACCGATATGCTGGATGCCGCCAACTCAAAACTCGATGCGGAGCAGCAACTCGTAAATGCCCGTATCAACATCATATACTATTATTACAAACTCTTGTTTACAACCGGAAAGATATGAAACACCGTAGCAAAAAGATCTTATCATATATCCTTACAATCGTAGTAATTGTCGCAGCCGCATTATGGGTTGGGGCGCGCTTTATACATCTGGGCAATGTCGAGTTTACGGATAATGCTCAGGTACGCCGGCAGATAGTTCCTGTCAACAGCCGTGTCCAGGGCTATATCAAGGAAATCCGTTTCAATGAGTATGAACCTGTCAGGAAAGGTGATACGCTGGTCATCATCGATGATGCTGATATGCGGCTGAATGTCGCCCGCGCCCGCGCTGACTATCAGAACGCCATTGCCGGTCGCGATGTGGCCGACCGTTCAGTGGCTTCCGCTGCTGCTAATGTGGCTGTCAGCGAGGCATCAATTGCCGAGGCAAAGGTCGTTATGGATATGGCTGCGACCGATCTCGCTCGCTACGAGAAGCTATTGGCCCGGGATGCCGTCACCCGTCAGCAATATGACGGTGCAAAAACCGATTATGAAGCAAAGAAAGCTCGCTACGAAATGTTGGCTCGTCAGCGCTCAGCGACTTCTGCCGTTGTGGATATCAACCGTCAGCGCATATCTCAGTCGGAGGCAGCTATCGAACTTGGGAAAGCTCTGCTTGAGACTGCCGAACTTAATTTGAGCTATACCATAATTACCGCTCCTTGCGACGGCTTTACATCGCGCAAGGAGATTCAGGTCGGTCAGCTCGTGCAGCCGGGTCAGACACTCCTTGACGTAGTCGATAGTCAGGATATCTGGGTGGCAGCCAATTATAAAGAGACTCAGCTTAGTCACATCGAGCCGGGGAGCGATGTCGAGATAGAAGTCGACGCTATTCCCGGGGTAGCTTTCTCCGGCAAGGTAAAGTCGATATCTACCGCTACAGGAGCGTCACTCTCATTACTGCCCCAGGACAATTCGGCAGGTAACTTTGTAAAGGTACGTCAGCGTATCCCTGTGAGAATCGAGTTTACGGCTGACAACAGGCCCGAAGATATGGCGAAACTCCGCGCCGGAATGAATGTAGAATGTAGCGTGAAGTATTGATATGGCTGATTGGCACGCTCCTCAGGGGCCGTTTGATATACCTGAAGTCCCAAACTATATCCCGCGTCGGTTAAAGCCCTATCTGTTTATACTCTTTGTATTGATAGTGCAGTTTTCGGGAGGGATCTATCTCGCTGCCGCTTCCGATATGGTCGGGACAACAGGCCTCATGCGGGAGGATATTCTGATGGCGGGATATGCATCGCTGATAGGGTTGGCGATAAATTTTGCCGTAATGTTTCGCATCAAGTTCCGATTCTCCACACGTTCACAGCTGCTGGTGTCGGGGGCTGTATTGATAGCGGCAAATATTATTTGCGCCCACACTACCAGTGTACCGTTGCTGGTAGTCACCTGCTTTATCGCGGGGTGGTTCAGAATGCAGGCAACTTTAGCATGTAACTCCACCATACAGCTCTGGCTCACTCCGGTGAGAGATATGGCGATTTTCTTCTGCTACGTATATATTATAGTTGACAGCGTAATCCAGTTGAGCGGTATCGCTACAATCTACACTGCATTCTTCTATCAATGGGAGTATATGCACTGGATTATGGTCGGAATGCTCGCTGTGATGATGGTGATGGTGATGATTCTCGTGAAGCCGTTTCGCGGGCCGATGTTTATTCCGCTGCTCGGGATCGACTGGATAGGTGCAATCCTGTGGTCCGGCTTTATGATGTGCTTCACATTCATATGTGTCTATGGCAACTACTTCGACTGGTGGGACGCTGTCGAAATCAGAGGCGCCGCAATCATCGGATTTGCTTGTCTGGTCATCAACCTGTGGCGAGCATCCTTTCTGCATCATCCCTACATCAGCTTTCAGGCGATGAAGAATGGCAACGTAATCCGTGCTACGGTAATCTACCTCATATTCTTTACGCTTATAGCCACTGAACATGTGTTTGAGCACACGTATGCCGCTAACATTCTCGGATTTGACGAGACAAATCTCATTGATCTC
>JAAVFS010000071.1 GCA_014800605.1 Bacteroidales bacterium
AAAGCGTGAGCCGGTGCGCTTCATGGTGAGGCGGGGCAGAAGGGGAAGGGTGTCGACCTCAGAGATTACCTTTTCGGCTGAGTCTGAGATCCCTTCAAAGTCGCGGATTTGAGCTGATATTGAGTCAACTACCACGCGCGCGCTGTCGGGACGTGCAGGCTCAGCTCCACGCAGGGCCGATGAGCCTGCGATGAGTGCGATTGCAGCGAAGAGTATATATAGGGCGTGACGCATGGTTGGTCTATTCACAATATCGTGCAAAGATAGTGAATTTCACGCTTAAACGGGAATCGGAGGTCTTAATTTTTGTTGTTGTCGACAGGTTTGCCACGGAATGTGTCGGCGAGATATGGCGGACGTCCTTTCGTTTCCTTGAAAATCCGGCCTATATATTCGCCGATTATGCCGATTGATATCAGCTGACATCCCCCTAAGAAGAGGATTGTGCACATTATCGTCGGGAAGCCTTGGACAGGCTCGCCGATGAATATCGTCTTGACAATGATGAAGATAAGGTAGATGAGCGAGACGAGTGCCGACAGGAAGCCCATGTAGGTGGCAAATCGGAGAGGGGCGGTTGTGAAGCTGGTAATGCCGTCGATGGCAAGTTCGAGCAAGCGTGAAAAGGTGAATGACGACTTGCCGTCGTGGCGCTCCTCGCAGCGGAATGGTATTTCCTTTTTTCGATAGCCGATCCAGCAGAAGAGCCCTTTGGTGTTGCGCTGTGTCTCTCTGACGCGGCGGAGTGCGTCGACGCAGATGCGGTCGAGCAGACGGAAATCGCCTGCGCCGGGGAGTATATCAAGTCGTGTCGACTTCTTCAGCGCCTTGTAGTAGAGTTTTGACATGGCGCGACTCAAAGGCGACTGATAGTCACGCGATTCCCTCCGACCATAGACATCCTGAAAGCCGGCTTCCCACTCGGCTATCATCTGCGGAACTACAGAGACGGGATGCTGCAAATCGGCGTCCATTATCACTACTGCATCTCCCTGAGCATAGTCCATCCCGGCCAGCATCGCGAGCTCCTTGCCGAAGTTGCGCGACAGGTTGAGATCACTGAAGCGGCTGTCGCTGATACGCATTCCGGTCATGATCTCTGCCGAGTTGTCAAGGCTGCCGTCGTTGACCATCAGCACTTCCCATTCGTAGGGTTCGGGGGTGAGCTGATTGTCGATAAGCGGGAGCAGGGCCTCGCGCAGAGCGGGGAGGTTGGCTCCCTCGTTGTAGACTGGGATAAGTATAGTGACTTTCTTCATTTTTCAAGAGTGTTATGCCAGTGGTCGCCGGGGTCAATGATGAATGGTGAAGCCAGGAAGAGAGTCTTACCTGAGGGGAGACGGACGGTGGTGATTACTCGGCCGTCGGATGAGATGGTGAGCTTCGCGTTGTGGGGGTTGACGAGGGTGCGTGTCTCCGGTCGGGAGGAATAGATGGTGTAGCCACCGGCTGAGAGGCTATCGGCAACTGACTCCAGAGAGTCACTGAAGGCATCCGGCAGGATTACAAGCGGATGGCCGTGTCCGTAGGCGGTGGCGATTACCTTGAGGAGGTAGATGTCGTCGGCATCCGGCACTCCTTTGACTCTGCCTAAGGCGATGGTCGGGATATCGGTATCGAGGGTGAAATCCTTGAATACCAGCCCGTCGGCCGATTTGGTATAGCTTTCTACCACTTCGCGATATTCTTGGCCGACTTTGTTTTGCCACTTTATGGCTACAACATAGTGGGCGGCGATGATGGTGAGTGCGGTGACGCAAAGTATGCTTGTGAAAAGCGTGGAGAGTTTGTATCTGAAGTCAAGGAGCATCCGAGCGAGAGCTACGAGCGCCATTGACTCTGACAGCCAGCCGGTGCGGCCGGGCGTGGTGCTGTAAATAGCTATTATGGCTGCTATTACGGAGATGAGTGTGTATACTCCCCACGAACTGTGAGCCAGCGCCTTGAGTCTCGTGCGGCCGCTGCTTGTGAACATGCAGCCGATGCAGACAGCAATTAGCAGGAGGGTGATCGGAAGGGTGGTAATCAGTAGTTCGCCAATGGTAGCATCAGCAGTGAGGCTGGAGTTGCGTCGCCAGAGGGCAGGGGAGGAGATGGCGAAGAGGGTGCCGAGCGAGAGACCGATCAGGATAGCAGTCTGGTTGCGGGTGATGTCGCGATGGAGGAGCCGGTGAAACGAGAGGGGAAGCAGCACGGCCGACATGGCGACACCGATCTGTTCGTGTGAGGCGCCTGCCAAAAAGCTGCATAGCAGCAACCCGATGATCGTCCAAGTCGATGATTTCTTCCCTTTCCGGGAATAGAGCATCACGGTGGCCAGCGCAAATGTGGTACCCCAGAGGTAATTGAGCTGACATACGCGCAGGAGCATATAGTCCCACCAGGGCAATGAGAGGAGAGCGACGAGGATAAGGGCGTCGGCAGCGGCTACTCTATTTCGATGCCATAGCCCGGCTGCAGCGGCTAAGAGAGCAAAATAGCATGCTGTCATAAGTCCCATTATGGCGGACGCGACGCCTTTAGGGAGCAGGTAAAGGATCGCGGGACCGAGCCCGTCAAGGATGCGGCCGTTGCAGTCAAAATACTGAGCTGCGAGAAACGAGATGGTCGATCGGTCGGGGATGGCATAGGAGTCGAGTCCGAGTGCGGTCCATTTCCCGAGGTCATCACCCATCGCAGGGGTAAAGTAGTCGAGCAGGCTGCTCCCGATGCCGATCAGGGCAACGGGGAGCAGCAAAAAGTATAGATTGTATTTGCTCGAGGTCGTCAAGGAGTGGGGGTTAGCGGATCATGATTTTTTCGGCAGAGGCACCCTGGCGGCGGATGTAGATACCGGGAGCGGAGGGCTGATCGATGCTGATGCCCTGAAGATTGTACCACTCGGCGGGAGAATCGGTGTCGGGAGTGATCTCTTCGATACCTGACTGCTCGATGTCACCGATGGCCATCTCACGATAATAATTGTCAATGCCGGTAGCGGGGCGAGTTGTATTGCCGTCGTTGAATTCTACAATTACCAGGTAGCGGCCTTCACCGATGCCGGGCTTGTAGTTGAACGACAGGGTCTGTTCTTCGCCGGCGATCACCGAGAGGTTGCGCTTCATGAAGACGATTTCACCACCCTTGTTGGTGAATTGGCGAACACGTACATACAGGGTCCCGACCTCTGTTGACAGTCCCTTGAGTGTGAGGTTGCATTTCACGGTCTCGCCGAGAGCTATGTGTGATGGGATATCAAAGGCGGTCACTTCGAGCTTTGAGTCGGGGTTGGCTTCAACTACAATAGCTTCGGGCTCAGAGAGAAGAGTGATGAGTTTCTCATTGCCGGCTGCATCAAGATAGTAGAATGAGGGCGTGTAGGTGCCTGGGTTGACTGTCAGATAGTTGGAGAGGGTGAGAGTGGTAGTCTGGTGGGCCGACCAGCTATTCTCAGTAGCGTGGAGCACGTAGGAGTGGCCTTCGCTATCATTGAGTCGGCAAAGTACGCGGGTAGTGCCGGCGCCGCCGAAGTTCTTTGCCGACATGGCGATCATCAGCAAGTTGCCGTGGGCATAGCTGGTTGGATCGACAGCGTTGCTCTGCCAGATGGGCATAGACACGAAGCGTATCACGGGTGACTCGGCCTCGGGGAGCACGGTGAGGATTACATCCTTACCATCGACAGTCGAGTAGGGGCTGTCTTCGTGGCCTTTGTGTGACAGAGTGACAGCGTATTGACCCGGCAGGAGCTCGTCGGGCAGGTCAAAATCCATAGTGACATCTAAGCTGCTCTGTTCGTAGATATTGACATAGTATGTTTTTGAGAATGTCAGATCTTGATTTTCAAGCGACTTGAGAGTCAGGATGTTGTTGGTCAGGCGGAAGTCTGAGCTCTCATTAGCGAGAGTTGTGGTCAGGCGAACGCTACCTTTGGCATAGATTTCGCCATTTGTTTCTAACGGCTTGGTCATGGTGACCACCGGGACGGGCTGATGACGACTGTTGAGCAAGATCATACCGTCGCGAACGGTGCAGTTGCAATAGGCGGGGAGGCCGATCTGATGGCGGAGGATCACGGGCTGATCCATCCCGTCGGTCTTATATGCGAAATTGAGGCGATATTTGCCGGCAGGAACGGCATCGCTTACAGTGGTCGGGACTTCGCGCATGGTCAGGATGTAGGAGCCGGAATGGCCGTTGGTGAATGGGTCGACCTTAATCTTATCTGACTTCAGTGTGTGGGCAATCTCGCCATCCTGATCGACCAATACAGCCAGGATTTCGCCTTCAAAAGGCTTTGTATCAAGATTGTCGAGGGCAGTCATGATCATCATTTCATTTCCGAACGACTCGCATGAGAAGCGAGTGGCGCCATAGATGGTGGGGAGGTAGATGTCGCCTTCGGACGAGGGGGTGAAGTCGGTGATGATCTCCTGCGATATATTGTAGGCACCACTGCCGCCGCCTGTGCCCAGTTCGCCAGGGTTGAGGTGGTTGATATAGAAGTAGCCGTTGCTTCGGCCATACCATCCCCAGTTGATGTGGACATAGCCTTCAGAATCGTAGCCATCGCAGACGAATGCGTGACCTCCGAGGCCATCTTCGCTCGAGGCTGCATAGTAGACGGGTCGGGCGGCATCAAGCTCTGTGCGGATCATTTCCATCCACTCATTGGTATTATAGTAGCTTCGGGAGTGCATGCGGATCGACTCGGAATAGCCGAAATATTCACGCAGAGCGGCTGGTACCATCATTGTGTATGCGCCTGAACCTGACGTGGCATACTGCATTTCTACGGCCACTCCGAGGTGGGCACAGAGCGTAGAGTAGGCGGTCAGCTGGGCGTCGGTCGGTGAGTCAGGCACTTCCTGAGGCATGTTGTCCCAATCGTAGGTAGTAGCGCCGAAGTCAGCCGATAGGGAGGTGGTGCCGTCGACATAGCTGTGGGAGCCGGTGCCCTGCTTCGGGTAGTTATAGTATTTCATGATCTGCGCCATGGCAGTCGCTACACAACCTACACATCCGCGCTGCGATGATGTCAGCATCGGACAGAAGTTGTTGAAGGGTTCGCTCTGGCCCCAGTTGGTTGCACCCAGTAGAGGCTCGACTACGGGAGTACCGGTGGCTGTGACGGTGTACTCCTCAGAAATGTCGCTAAGGTCGGTGCTGAGCTGAAGCAGGGCTATGAGCGCTTCGGGGGCGTCGCTCAGATCGAGTGAGCCCTCGCGGGAGTAGCCGAGGATAGCAGGGAGCTGATCGTCACCGGCGACGATCACATAGCCGCCTTGGCGAGGAGCGTTGAACACATAGTAGGGGGTGTCGGAATCGGTTGTGGTACCGGGTGCCCGATGTGGCTGAGCGTCAGAGAGGGTGGGGAGCACTGAGGCTGCAATTTCTCTTGCACGAACCGCCGACACTCTGGCAGCGTCGGCGGTAAGGCCGGCTGCCAGTGCGGCAGCCGACAATATCCATATTTTCTTCATCAATATCTTCTTAATAGGAATGATTTTGACTTTATAACGTGATATTTAGTGTAATAGTATGTTTTAGAGTACAATCTTGAATGATTTGCCGTCGACGGTCACGATTACCAGACCGCGAACATTGACGCGAAGGTTGTGGGTGCCCTCGGGGAGTTGCTTGGAGAGAAGGGTGCGACCCATGAGGTCGTGAACGGTGACGTTGGTACCGTTGACGCCGAGGATGCCTTCACCTGCTTTCCATGCAGAGGCTTCGGCAGCCGAGTTGATTTCGTCGATACCAGAGATCTCAAGCTCTACGGGAATCTTTTCAGAGAAAGCTGACTGGATGGTGCTTACGGAAGCTGATGAGCCTAAGCCGGTAACAGTAGAGCCGACTGCGGCTACTGCATAGCTGTAGGACTTACCCTTTTCGAGTGCGAGCTTAATGTCGAGCGAGGTCTCTTCGGTCTCGGATGATGAGAGCTGCTTTTCGACTACCGAACCTGCGGTGAGAAGCTGGGTGACGTATATCTCATCAATGAAGAGCTTCTTGGTGTCGAGTTCCTCCTTGTCGTCGGTGACGATTTTGGCAAGTGTGTAGGTGATTCGTATTGTGGTGGAAGCGCTTCCCTTGGTGAAGTCAAACTTGAAATCGGTGAATTCGTCCTTGTCGCAGGTGGCTACGGCAGCAGTTTCGATTACCTCATCGCCATCGATAATCTCAGCGGTGATAGTGTTGTTGGTGGTATATATAGTGCCGTAGTTGGCTGTCGCTGCATTGATTGTGAGGGTAAACTTGCCATCGTTGGCTGAGAGGTCAAGGTCAGGCATGATCAGCGAGCTGTTTTCGTCGGTGAATGAGGCGATAACGTAGTAGCCGTTTGCAAAAGCCTTGTTTGAGTCGGTAATCCAGCCGGGGATATGGGTGTAATTGTTCAGGTCTCCGGTAAATTCGATAGAGGAGAATGTGCCGACATTAACGCCTGAGAAGTCTTCTTCAAACACCTTGACATCGGTGTCAGCTGCGAGTGTTTCAGCTGCATAGATGTTTACGATGTAAGAATCTGCATTTTCGACTGCATCCCAGTTGGCGGTGAAGCCTTCCTCAGATACATTGGTAGCTGCAAGTGCTTCGGGGGCAGCAATCTCAGAGATTTTCTTGACAACCTTTACAATATCTGAGTTTTCAGATTTTGCGCCTGAAGCTGAGACAGCGCGGACTACGTAATAATATGTCTTTTCAGGGTCGAGACCTTTGATTTTGGCTGAGGGATCGGAGTAGGCGGTAAGAGGTTTGAGCTCTACATTCTGCTCAAAGTAGTCGGGCTCATCGCCATCGAGGGTGAATACATCAGCTTCGTAGGTTGACGCGCCGCCTACCTTGCTACATGAGGCTGTGAATGAGGTGCCGTCGGCATCGGTGGGGAGATAAGCTTTAGGAGCGGCAATGAAGTCGGGGCTGTATTCTATTTTGAGTGATTTGATATAGAATCCACCGGTCGACAGGAAGGGTGAAACGCGCAGACGTGCAGATCCGGTCATGCTTGATACATAGGCTGATACGGTAGTCCATTCGTCGCCTTCGACTATAATAGTCTCTTCGGCTGAGGAGCTGTAGCCGGGGCGAAGAACGACGCAACCACCGTAGTCGTCGGTCATCTTAACCTCAGCAGTTACGCGGATTGTAGAGTTTCCGGTTGAGGGTATTTCGCTGAATGTTTGGGTCTCAATGTATCCGCCTGAACGGACAAGGAGTGTACCGCCGGCAGATGCAACAGATGATGCATAGTTGAATCCATCGATTTTGGATGTGAACTGCGAAGAATAGAGTGAAGCGGGTGATTCTTCTGTGCCATCGGTAAATACGCTGAAGTCGGCGTCAAGAAGAACTACGGGTTCTGTCTGAGCAGCAGCTACGCCCGCTGCTCCTAAGAGGATAAACAATGAGAGTAGAAGTTTCTTCATTTTTTGTAATTATGGTTTATGTTTATGTAGATTTTGTTGCAAATATACGCAAAATAGTTTTAGTCTGCAACAAATTAATGTGCAAGGCTTAAACTATTTGAGTCTATATTCGATTCGACAACGGGTCACGGGGGCGCCGTCGCGCAGGATTTCAATTGTGGAAGTTGTGCCGTCCGAATGGCGAGCTATCTCGACTGTGTCATCATAGTGTATCTCGCTGAGGTAGGCGATTTCGAAGCGGATAATCGAGTGTGAGTCAAAGAATTCCACTTTCCGATCGTTGAGGATGGTCTCAATGTAGCGAGTGGAATTGACATGGCGGTTGAAGTCGATATCACAGTAGCTGAAGCGATGTCGGCGAATGAGGTCGGGATCTGTGACGGCTTGAATCTTGGACTGCCGCTTTACGGGGCAGACTCCGGGTGTAGGAGTGACGTGTGACATCAAGACGGTGATGTCGGCTGTGCGTCGAGTCTTGATATCCATTGCAGTCCAGATAGTTCGGACATTGCCGATGGTGTTACCGTCGCCATCTTTGATGCGAAAGGCTCGCTCGGTGAAGTGACGGTTGATGGACTCTACCCATGTCTCGACGGTAAATTCGCAGTCCATACTCGGGAAGGAGTCGAACTCCATTGTCAGGCGCGACAGGACCCAGGTCAGCCCTATCTCTTTGAGGTCTCTCGGTCCCGCCTTGAGCGCAGAGGAGTGGAGGGTCGCAGTGTCGTTAAGACGTTGGACGAGCTGAGGCAGTGGAATTACTTGCTGAGCGTTACATTCGCTTGCATTGAGAAAGAACGTTTTGCTATAGAAGTTGGCGGAATCGGTCATGGTGTTGTCGTTTGGCCGTAATGACATTTTTACGGCTTTAGCGTTTTAACAATTCAGGCCGGGTTAAGTTTGCGCCAACGTTCTATTAGGGCTGTCATGTCGGAGGGGATCTCAGACTGGAAGAACATCTCCTCGCCGGTCACGGGGTGGACGAATCCGAGAGTGCGTGCATGGAGTGCCTGGCGGCTACAAGTGGCGAAGCAGTTGGCCACAAACTGGCGGTAACTGCTTGAGGTCGTGCCGCGCAGGATCTGGTCGCCTCCGTAGCGGGTGTCATTGAACAGGGGGTGGCCGATATGCTTCATGTGGACGCGAATCTGATGTGTACGTCCGGTCTCAAGTACGCACTTTACCACTGATACGTAGCCCAGCGGTTCGATTACTTCGTAGTGGGTGACGGCATGCTTGCCCTGATCTCCTTCGGGGAACACGGCCATCTGCAGGCGGTCGCGCAGTGATCGGCCGATATTGCCTTCGATGCGCCCTTTAGATGGCTCGGGGCGCCCCCAGACGACGGCGACATATTCTCGTTTTGTAGTTTTGTTGAAGAATTGTTTGCCGAGATGGGTCTTTGCTTCAGGGGTCTTTGCTACGACGAGTAGCCCGGATGTGTCCTTGTCAATTCGGTGTACGAGCCCCATGCGTGGGTCGTTGACGTCATAATCGGGGTTGTCTTTCATGTGCCAGGCGAGGGCGTTGACCAGCGTGCCGGAGTAGTTGCCATGTCCGGGGTGTACTACGAGTCCGGCCGGCTTGTTGACTACCAGCAGTGTGTCATCCTCATAGACGATGTCAAGGGGGATGTCTTCAGCTACGACTTCATTATCGTAGCGGGGTCGGTCCATCACGATGCTGACTACATCGCCTGGCTTGACTCGGTAGTTGCTCTTGACCTGCTTGCCATTGACGAGGATGCAACCGGCCTCGGCAGCCAGCTGAATACGGTTGCGGGAGACGTTGGGCAGGTGGGTGACAAGGAATTTGTCGACGCGAAGCAGCTCTTGTCCGCGATCGGCCGTGATGCGGTAATGCTCATACATTTCGCGGTCGTCTGCGCTCTCGGTCAGTCCTTCGGTCGAGAGTTCGTCAAGCTCTTCAATATCTTCGGAATAGTCGGTCATAACTTTGGCTATTGTTTTCGATCAACCTCTTATTCGTCAAGGAGGCTTATAGTGGGGATTTCGTCATCGCCGGTCTCTACAATGAAATCGGAGTCGTCGTATTCGGGCTCTTCGGAGATGCGCCCCGTGCCGACTTTGAGGGTGACGGTCGATGAGGTGGGGATTCTTTGGCCGCGATACAGCTCTTGGCCGTCGGCGCTGGCTCCCAGCACAAGGTCCTTGTAGTCGGAGGGCACGTATTCGATTTTTATGCGCTTTACTCCAAGACCTTCAAATGAGGCTTGAGCTTGGCGCAGAGAGGTGTTCATGAAGTCGGGGACGGCGACGGTCTTGGGGGTGGTGGCTACGATGGTCAGGTATACTGTGCGTCCGGGCTTGACTGTGGAGCCGCCGGTGGGGATCTGTGATACAACGCTTCCGGGGCGCACTTTTGCGTCATAGACAGAGTCGATTACTTCGTAGCTGAAACCATTTCGATTGAGGTTTTCGGTCGCCATGTCGATAGGAAGCTCCTTGACGTCGGGCACTCTGACTTCCTCGCCATGTTGAGTCCATACGGTCATGCATGGAGCGAGAAACCAGAGAATGACCAGTCCGGCGACAATTATGAGGAAGATGTTGAAGAGGATCGGATGGTCGTGAGGGAAGTCGCCGATTGCTCTCAGTATGACCTTCCACCGCGGCTCTTTGCCGTTGCCTGAAGGACGCTTGGCTGGCTTGGCGGGTTGAGTCTTGGCCTTCTTCGACGGGATCAGATTGTCCCACTGGCGAGTTCCGTTGTATGAAGAGTTGTTGTCCATTTGATATCAGTTTTGATGGTTATCCCCATTTTTGGAGTTTATAGCTTATAGTTTTACCGTCGGTATTGATGTATTGAAGTTGGAGCTCGCTACCCGTCTTCTTTATGATTTTCAGTCGAGAGATCATGTCGAGATGGGCGAATTGCGGTGGTATAGCCAGATCCCAGTCGAAGTTGAGGGTAACATATCCGTCGCTTTCGTCCCATGTCCCATAGCAGAAGTCGGCGGTGTGCTCTGACTCGTCATAGACGAAAAGCATCTGGACGATATGACTTTGAAATTTCCAATACATATATGGTGGGTCATAGTCGTCGGCCGGCTCATGGTCAATCTCGATGCTGCTGACTCGCCATATTCCAAACCAGTCGCCGATGTAGCCTTTGTTCTGCGTACATCCGGTGGTCACGGTCAGCGAGGCGATCAATGCTATTATATATAATGTGTATCTGAGATGTCGCATGGGCGTTTAGTAGCTGAGTGAGGTCCGATATTTGACTGTGACGAAGGCTCCTGTGGTGTTGCCGTACATGTTGCCATGGTCGAAGGCTATCTTGGCGTTAATGGTCAGATTGTTATCGGCGAAAGCCGGGGTATAGGTGGCTTCCAGCATCATGGAGAGGTTGTCGACGACATGCCACAGAGGGGTGTGAGGAGTGCCCCAGCCTTTGCGATAGCCGGCAAGGAGGCGATATGAGAGGCGCGGTGAGAGCTCTCCAGTGACTCCGGCGTGGAATCCGCGGATTCGGTTGCAGGTGAATCCGTTGTAGCCGTCGAGATTGTAGATGGGCGACTTCATGACGGGGGTGCCGAGCGACATACCATAGTTGGCATACGGACCGTAGTAGAAGTTGTTGTAGTAGTCGTCGGCGCCGTTGAGGTGATAGGGGAGTCGGCCGTTTTCGAGATCGGCTGCGTCAAAGTGGATGGGTCCCGACTGGTTGGTGAAGTCGAGATACTCTATGACGGCGCCTGTCAGCCATTTGCCCGACGTTGTCTTGTATTCAAGGCCCCAGAGGCCGTCGAAACCGTTTAGGAAAATGATGCCTGAGCCAGTCTCCCATGGGCGCTGATGGTAGGCGCAGAGGGTGTTGCCCCACGGAGTGTTGTATCGAATGTGTATGTCCCAGCATCCGAGCGTGCTTCCGAGGTAATAGTCCTCGTCGCCGTCGGTAGGAATAAACATTTTGAAGTATTCTTTTATCCCGGCAGGATTCTTAGTGTGCTTGACGAGCTGACCGCGTTCGTAGTTCGAAGTCGTACCACCAAAGAATGCGCCTATCTGCATTCCGGCTGTGACCGAAAGCGGCATCGAGCTCTTGGAGCGAAACAGACAGCGCTTGTAGGTGTACAATTTGCCGGTGCAAATCAGGCTGTTATAGTAGTTGAAGTGATTGCGAAGCCAGGCGTTGTCGGTCATCTTACCGTAGCTGATCTCGCCTTGAATTTCGACCCACCCGTTGGTGAACGGGATTGGCTGGAAATCATTTAATCCGATTCGTATCTGCGGGATAGGGCGAGCGTTGCACCCCTCGACATAGTCGCCTGACGACAAGCGGTCGTTGAGTAGAGCAGATCGGGTGTTTTTCATTCCGACGGTCAGGAAGACAGAGCGATAGCGCACTCCGGCATACAGCTGTTGGAGCCAAATACGCGCCGGATGTTGCGGATTGTCGTGCCACTCGCCGTCGACATACTTCATGTAGGTAGTCGAAGAGGTATATCCGCCGTAAGCCTCGGCTCCCCATTCGTAGGTGAAACGGCGGTCTTTGGCGTGGTCCTGATGCAGGGAGAGTCCTAACAACAGGTTGTCAGCCTGGGGCGCGATACCATAATTGTTGGATGCTATATAGTATGGTGCAAACGATCCCCGTGCACCTCCGCCGGATATGGAGCCTTCCATAGTGATGGGGGAGGCGGCTACTGCGATCAGCGAGGTTATCGCTATGGCTGCGGCAGTCAGTGATATTCGCAGGGCATTGCCGATCATGTCTTTCAGTTGAGATGTTCTTCCTGATTGTAGCTCTCGATGTGGCGGCGCTTCTTCTCTTCGAATATCTCGTCGACGGCTATGAGTATGCCCGTCTCCTCGACATTGCCAAACTCATCATTGATGGCGGTGCCGAGCACATGCATCGTGGGCGAAAGACTCATGTAGGCATTTACCAGCGGCGGGATGTTGAGGCCGTGGAAGCGCACTTCCTGATTTAGTATGCGGTAGTCGTCCTTGAACGATCCGCCGACAAACATGGCGCCCAGTTCCTTTGACTCGGTCTCGGGTATGATGGGATTGATCGGCACTACGAGACGCTCGGGATCCGGGAAATACTTGCGGAGGAAGTAGAGGATCATGTCCCGACAGTGGCGCGAGTAGGTGGGGTACATGGTCATCTTGCCGAAGAGATAGCGTATCTCGGGGTGGAGCACGGTCAGCGCTCCGAGGCCGTCCCAAAGATTGTCGAGGGCGAATATGGCTTTGGCTCCGGCGCGTGACGACTGATACTCGAGTCGGACGAAGGAGCGCCCTAACTCCATGGTGTAGGGGAGATAATTCCGGATGAAGTCGGGCGAGAATCTAAACATGTGGGCAGTGGCCAGGCGTGGAGTCCCATCGGGGTTAAAGCGGATGTCCTTGCCGAAGATGAAGCGGTAGCCTCCGAGGATGAGCTTGTTTTCAGGGTCCCACACTATTAGCTGGCGGCATGGGGGCTCCATGGTGTCGAATTCGTCGATGTCGCACTCTTTGCCTGTTCCACCTCCGGCCTGACGGAATGCAATCTCGCGTAGCCGACCTATTTCCCTCATGACATTGGGGGCAGTGTGGGCGTCTACAATAAAGAGCTGATTGTGCCCTTTGTTGGTGTTGCGAAGAAATCGTTCTGGAGTCAGTTCGCTTTCAATCAGTTGGAGGCTGACCGGTGCGATAATTTCTTTTTCCGTCATTATGGTTGTTGATGTTATTATTGTTCTAAATGTTGTGGGGCCGCGAGCGAGTAGACTATCTGCTTGATCCGGGCGGCAGTGGCAGAGGCTTGTGCCCCGCCTTTCAGCTCTGACGCAGGTATGAGCCGACCCGGAGTGATCGTGTAGTGGGATCCCTTGCTACTGAACACTTCGCGCGGCAGGTAGATCATTTCGATATTAAATTTCAGTCCAAGGCGTGTGCGGCGTCGTGCAAATTTATAAAAAAATGGTGAATTGTGGCCGTTAAAGTGTACGGGAAGAATGTCGCGATTGTATTTGATTGACTTGTTGACAAACATTTTCTGCCATTCGAGGTCGGCAATTGTGCCATCTTTGCCGCGCCGCGAGACGAGTCCGGCCGGGAATAAGATCACCGGTGCATCCGATGCAAAGGCTTTGTCCAGGCGGTTGAGTGCGTCACGGTCCTGGGCTCCATGCTTATTGATGGGGACAAACACTTCTCTTAGCGGTTCGATAGCCATAAGCAGGTCATTGACTACAAATGTCACTCCCTTTCCCCAGTGATCAGTCGCCCAGTCGATCAGAGCCATGCCGTCAAGGCCTCCGAGCGGATGATTGCTGACGATTGTAATGCGCTTATGTTCAGGCGCGGGAAGAATATCGGCGTTGGCCACATTGACTGTAATGTCGAGATGGTCAAGGACGCCGCGGCAGAAATCAGCTCCACGTTTTCCGTGGTTGATGCGAAGCATCTCGTTGAGTTGATCCTGGCAGATAGTGCGTTTTAGCCAGTTGACCACAAAACGTGGAATAAACTTTCGTCCTCGCGGCAGGCGTGCAGCCAGTACGGCGTTGAGGTCAATCTTCATCACCTTGTCGACGGACGGTGTCACGCTCTCAATCATTTCTGTCTCGCTCATAGTGATGCAAAGTTAATAAATTCCCCTCAATTCTGCCACATAATCCGCTATCTATAATATTATGCGGTACATATTGAGCGAAACATAGTAACTATCTAAGATTTTTCTATCCCCCCTAAGCGAATAAGTAAAGGAATATAGCTGTCATGCCTTGGACCGCCTCAGCATTAATAAATATTGGGGAAACGGGGTATAAGTTTGTCACAATATTCTCTATTCTCTGAAGAGGAAATGTTGGGGAGGGGAGGGTTAACAATTATTAGACAAGGGGGAGTCAACTTATGGTGTGGTGAGGTTGTTCTAATGACGAATTAAGAAATCTTACTAATACAAAAAATACACACAATCATGGACAGAAGAATTAAGTTTTCAGAGATCAGAGATGCAGTAAACGCAGCTTATGAAGAGTATAAAAGCCTTAAGGAGGGTGCCGCGGACTCTCGTGTAGAGGCGTCTAAGCATGACGCATTCGGTATCTCAGTGGCACTCGCCGATGGTACCGTGATAAATAAGGGTGACTCGGATGCACAATTCCCTATCGGTCAGATTCTGCGTATTCCTGTAGCCTCAATTTTACTGGCTCAGAATGGTGTAGACAATCTGCTGAAAAAGTCAGGTGTCTGTGCAAGCCACTGCAATGGCAAGGACAAGAAGCCTAAAATGGAATTTTCGCCCCGTATGGTTCGCGCGGTGAGCGCTATCGAGCCTACCGGAGATTTTGATTCTAAATGGAATTTTGTCGAAAATCGTATGATCGATCTTATGGGTTCAGCACCGCAACTCGATCTGAAACTTTATGAAAATCTTAAACAGCAGGCAGCTGAAAATAAGACGGCGGAACAGTTTGGCGAGGATGGCTACTATCTTTATGATGATGCCTTCAAGTCACTCGATCTCCTGCTTAAGGGTATGTCTATGAAAGTCAGCGCACAACAGCTCGCTGAGATGGGTGCAACGATCGCAGCCGACGGTGTGAATCCGTTTACTCGTAAGATAGTCTTCGACGGTGCTCTTTCTCAGCGCATTGTCGGAATGATGGCTCAGGCAAGCCGCAGGGTACAGCATGCATGGCTCGTCAAGGCCGGCCTCCCTGCAGTAGCCGGCTTCGGTGGTGGCGTCGTTGGTGTCATCCCCGGTGTGATGGCTGTTGCGGCTTATTCGCCCGAGCTTAATGAGCGTGGCACATCTGTCAAGGCTGCCAATGCTCTGCAGTATATCATGAATAAATTACAGCTCAGTGTATTCGGCTCAGCGAAAGTCATGGTTGAGCAGTAAACTGAATTAAAACAATCCACTTACATAAACCTTATCTACAATGAAAGGGCCGTCGGGATTTGGCTCCCGGCGGCTCTTTTTGTGAATTTTATATAAAAGAATTGTCAGAAACCCGAAAAGCGCCGAAAAATTTGTAATTTCGCTAATTAAGCTCCATGTAGCCTTATGCCGGCCGAGTGCTATGCAGGCGGTGAGTGGAGATAACCGAAAAGTTAAAACTGATGAGTCAACTTAAAGTCAAGATTGTCAATAAATCACACCATCAACTGCCGGCTTACGCCACAGAGGCATCGGCAGGGATGGATGTGCGTGCCTTTATATCCGAGCCGATCACTTTGCAGCCGCTCGAGCGTGCCTTGATCCCTACCGGCCTATATATGTCGCTGCCGGTGGGATATGAGTGTCAGGTGCGACCTCGCAGCGGATTGGCCGCCAAGCATGGTGTGACAGTGGCAAATGCTCCCGGCACAATTGATGCCGACTATCGCGGAGAGATCAAGGTCATCTTGATAAACCTCTCTCGGGAGCCGTTTACCGTCAATGACGGGGAGCGTGTGGCTCAGCTCGTCGTTGCACGTCACGAAGTGGTGGAGTGGGAAAGTGTAGGCACTCTCGACGATACTGAGCGCAGCGATGGTGGCTTCGGACATACAGGCGTAAAATAGACAATTGGATATGAAGAGAATAGTAATAATCTGTATATGCGTCATGGCAGCTGTCGGCGCCCTGATGGCCAAAGGTCATAAGGCCACATGGCAGGAGGGGGCTGATGCGCGTAAGTCGGACTATATTTTCATGGAGGCGCAGAGATATAAGGCTTCAGATCAGAACGATGCCTACTATGCGCTGATGAAGGCGGCTTATGAGCTGGCATCTGAGGAGACTTCTCTCGGATTTGATCTCGGATTCTACGAGTTCGTTCTTTCGGGCAACGACCAGAAGATGGCCGAGCGAGGGTATAGAATGATGGAGAGCCACTTTGCCGCTGATCCGGCCGATTATTATGGATCACTCCTATTCGGAGATGCAAGCGACCGCATGGGTAATCGTGAAAAGTCGCTCGAAGTCTGGAGGAAGCTCTACGAGCTTTTCCCGGAAAAGACCGATGCGGCTATCCGCCTTGCAGATGCGCTTGAGAGTCGCACTCTTGACTCTGCAAAGCAGCGGGAGGCTATAGATATCCTCAATAGGGTATCGAATGCTGAGGGGCTCTCACTTGCCCTGACGTCGCGAAAGGCTTCCGCCTATATGAATCTTGGCGATACGATGGCTGTCAAGGCCGAGATCCTGCGCTTTATCGAAGAAACTCCCGAGAGTCCTGAGTCAAGAGTCTTTGCGGGTGACGTCTATATGGCTATCGGTCAGCCGGATTCGGCATTGACTCTATATACGGACGCAAGCCGTGTGGACCCCGCAAGCGGCCTCGCCTACTACAAATTAGCTGAATACTATAAGTCGGTAGGTGACAGCGTGAGCTATGATCGCGAGGTGTTCAATGCTCTCAGTCTGCCTGACGTCGATCTTGATACGAAGCTGAATATTCTGACCGAGTATGTCAGGACTCTTTATGATGATCCACTGCAGCAACCGCGTATCAATGATCTGTTTGCTACTCTGATCGATCTTTATCCTCATGAGCCGGATGTGCACAATCTGTACAGCTCGTACTTGGTGGCTATTGATGAACCGGAGGCGGCCGCCCAACAACAGGAGTATGTAATTGACGCCAACCCGTCTGACCCGAATGTGTGGAAGCGCACGATAGCGCTATATTTCAGTGCCGGTAATTATGAAAAGGCGTTCGAGACGGCAAAGCGAGCTATTGAGGCATTTCCTCAGGATGTAAATCTGTATATCACTGCCGGTGAGGCTGCTGTCTTGATCAAGAAGTATGATGACGCTCAGGCTATGTATGATGCCGCTTCCAAGAGCGACCGACTGGACATCCTGCAAAGGTCACAGCTGCTCACCTCTCAGGGTGACCTGCAGAGCAAGCTCGGGAGTCTGGATCGCGCTATTGAGCTCTATGACTCGGCTCTAACCGTCAATCCGCTGAATGCTATGACTATGAACAATTATGCATATTTTCTCGCCTGTGATAATCGCGACCTCGAGAAGGCCGAATCGCTCAGCAAGAGATCGCTCGAAATATCGCCTGACAACACATCGTCGCTTGACACATACGCTTGGATCCAGTTTAAGTTTCGCAACTACGCTATTGCCAAGGAATATATTGATCGGACCATCGAACTGACCGACGGAGATCTTTCCGCCGAACTGCTGGATCATGCCGGCGATATTTATTTTATGAATGAGCTGAAGGACGAGGCTGTGGATTTTTGGAAAAGAGCCTTGGAAATTGAGCCTGATAATAAGGATATTGCATATAAGGTCACTCACAAAAGTCTAAAATCGAAATAGTGAGAATCGGAGGCATGAAGTGGTTTGTGCTGGCAGTATTGACAGTGGTGATGGTCGGATGCTCGACGCTGAGCAGGTCGGTCGGTAGGTCGACCAATTGGTCGAATGTACCGCTGTCCGATCGCTATGACTCGCTTCGAGCCGACACGATCGTCTGGGAGACAATTTCTTTTTCAGGAAAAGTGAATGTGAAGTCGCCCGAAAGTAATTCCTGTTCAGCCAGATTGTTCATGTATAACGACTCGTTGATCCATATCTC
Organism: Bacteroidales bacterium; assembly: GCA_014800605.1. Taxonomy (GTDB): domain Bacteria; phylum Bacteroidota; class Bacteroidia; order Bacteroidales; family Muribaculaceae; genus JAAVFS01. The sequence continues at coordinate 17,956 of JAAVFS010000071.1, forward strand.
GCTGAGAGCCTACGGCGTAGAGGGCGCTGTAGTCCGGATGACCCGGGACTCCGTCTCTATCTATAACAAAATTGATAAAGTCTTGGTCAAGACTACTTTGAACCGCTTTTTAGGCAATAGCGGCTACAGCCTGAATGACATTCAGGACATACTGCTTGGACGCGTACCGGCCCGTGTTTTTGACGGTTTTCCGGCTATCTCAGCCCTTAGAGGGGGTGCATGGAAGATCGCAACGGGAGCTGACTCAAATATTGGTGCCGAGTATCTTGTTAATGCACAGATTAATATGCCGTCATCGGCTGATTTTACCTCAGAGGCAGCCCATACGCTTATTAGATATGGCAAATGGAACGATGCAGGCGGCTTAAATATCCCGGAGATGTGCGAATTGACATATACCCATCGTGGGGTTGCCGACAAGTATGCTTTTACGATGAAAATATCATCTAAGAGTCTGAAGATTAATCAGGGAAACGCTCCCAAATGGCATGTTGCGAAGGATGCTGCCATGGCCGATTTTGACCAACTATACAACCAATTTATAACGACGAAGCAATGAGCAGGTTTGTCAAATATATATACATATTGTTAATGTTCGTCACTGCTTCGCAGTATGCCGAAGCAAGGAAGTCGACCAATCTGCGTCGCGAGCGCATACAGGCGGAGCAAAAAGCAAAGGCTGCCGAGAAGCGACTGCAAGAAAATAGGACTGCCCTGCGCACTAACCTCAATGAGCTAAACTCGGTACAGGCGGACATTACCCGGCTCGACGAGCAGCTGATGGCATTGAGGGAGACCTCGGCGTCGCTGTCTAATCAGATTGCTCCGCTTACCGACTCCATCAGCTACTATACAAAGCGCCTGGACACGATGCGCGATGCCTATGCAAAGGTGTTACGTAGGTCATATCTCAGCAATAGCAATCTTGATGAGCTCACTTTTATATTTTCATCGTCCAGCTTTATTGAGGCCTGGAGAAAGCTTAAGACTCTAAAGCAGTTTGGTAAATGGCGTACGCGCAAGTCAGTAGAGATCAAGGATATTACGAGTCTATTAGATGCTAAAAAGCAGCGACTTGACTCGCTCTCGCAGGAAAATACCCGAATCATATCCTTGACGGAATCCAGCCGCAAGAAGCTTGAGGTTAAGCGTCGAGAGACCGACGAGTTAGTACGCCGCCTTGAGGCTTCGTCAGCTGAACTTGAGAAAGAGGTGGCACGCCGCAACAGTGAAATGGCTGCCCTGGATGCCAGGATAGAGGAAGAAATTGCCGAGGAGGCTCGCAGAATTAGGGAAGAGGAAGAGGCACGCCGAAAGGCTGAGGCTGAGAGAATCGAAGCACAGAAGCGCGAGGCTGAGAAGCGAGAAGCCGAAACACGTGCGGCCGAGAGGGCCGATGCGTCAAAAGGCAGTAAGTCGAAGGATGGCGTAGCGGAGAAAAAACCGGCAAAAAGTAATGCAAAGGACAATCCATCTGAGAGCGCGTCTAAACCCACACCCACTCCTGAAGCACCTGCAGCAACGTCTGTAGAAAAGAGCGTGCCATTGACACGAGAGGAACAGCAGCGACTCACTGCTCGGTTTGAAGCGGCTAAGGGCAAAATGTCAGCTCCGTATAAAGGTAGTGGCAAGGTTGTCAAGAAGTTTGGCCGTCAGAAACACCCTCGTCTTGCTAACGTGACGACCGAAAATGCCGGTATAGATATCGAGACCTCGCGTGGTGCGGAGGTTGTCGCTGTATTTGATGGTGAAGTCTCAAAGATATTCAAGCTCGGAGGCTACAACAATGTCATTGTGGTGCGCCATGGCGACTATATGACTGTTTATGCCAATCTTGTAGATCTGAAGGTGGCCAAAGGCGACAAGGTCAGCCGCGGTACGGAGCTCGGACGCGTATATGTTGACACTTCAGACAGCAACCGAAGCGTGCTGCATTTTGAGTTGCGTCACGAAAAGGATAAGCAGGACCCCGAATTATGGCTGAAAAAACTTTGAGTCCGACTAATAGGCGTCAGACTGCCTCCGCTCGAGTCCTCAAGGCTCTGAGTGTGTTCGGCAGTCTGCAGGTCCTGTTGGTGATATGCTCAGTAGTAAGAAATAAGTTCATAGCCCTTTGGCTCGGGACAGCCGGAGTCGGCCTGTTTGCACTCTATAACTACACGCTCGATCTCATTAATCAGCTATGTCAGCTCAATCTGCGCCAAAGTGCGGTCAGGGAGATCGCATCTTCGCAGATCGATACCTGTCAGGTAGTTGGAATGGTCCGCAGAGTGGGCATGATGCTCGGAGCTATAGGTGCAATAGCCACGCTACTGCTCTCGCCGCTCTTGAGCTACTGGACTTTCGGCGACTATACGCATACGGTGGGATTTGTGATCCTTGCCATAGGCGTGGGTCTGAGTGCGGTATCGATCGGCGAGCAAGCAATACTCCAGGCATCGAATCGCTTAAAACTTTTGGCAAAGGCGACTGCAATCGGGTCTGTCGTCGGAACTGTGATCTCGATAGCGCTATTCAAGCTGTTTGGCATGAAGAGTATTGTCCCGTCATTGCTTATATTCTTTGTTGCAACAGCAACTGCATCAGTCTATTAC
>JAAVFS010000072.1 GCA_014800605.1 Bacteroidales bacterium
TGAGGGTTCCACCTCTTCCCATTCCGAACAGAGAAGTTAAACCTCACCACGCCGATGGTACTGCGAAAGTGGGAGAGTAGGTAACCGCCCCCTATCCAAAGCGAAGCCCGAGGAACACTCCGTTCCCCGGGCTTCCTTATTTTTATCCAATCTGTATTTTCAATCTATCCAGGATAATATGTAATTAGATATTTCTTTTGGAGATGTCAGTCTTTAAGGCGAAAATTTATTATTTTTGGGCATGAATTGGATCAAACATATTACTTTATTCTGTCTTGCCGCTATCGCTGTCTCCTGCGGCAGTAGCGACAGCCTTGAGATTACTGTCGATATAGATGGTCTCGGCACTCAGAATGTCAATCTTTCCTATTATACTCGCTCCGGCTTCAAGACTGTCTCTATCCCGGTGATTGACGGTCATCTGGAGTATTCTTATGTCTCAGAGGAGACACTTCTGATCGAGTTTACCACCGCCAACGGCCGCCTGATAGGCCACGTCGTGGCGAAAAACGGTGAAAAGATCACGGCGAAATTCAAACTCGGTGATTCATCGGCCTCGTCGGTCAAGGGTAATGCAGTGGCAAAACGCCTTGCGGAATTCTGCGCTGCCAATGCGGCGGTTATTGACTCACTCGACCTCGAGGGTCTGAATCAAGCTATCGCAAAATACGTCGAAGCGCATCCGGACGACCAGGTATCAACCATCCTGATGTCGCGCTACTATGATGCCACTCTCGACCCCGATAGGGCTGCTGAGCTTTTGTCGGGTATTGCGGCCGCTGCCCGCCCTGCGTCTTTAGCTGCCGGCGCGTCTGAGCTCTACAATGTAGGGCCCGATACAGTGTCGCTCATGCCGGAGCTCTCGCTCTACAACAAGGGGGACTCCCTTTCAAAGTTCGCGCCGAAGGATTCCCTCGGCCTGCTCTTGGCCATCAATGCCTACGATGCCGCTATATCACGCGACTCGACGGTGAGAATGCTCAACGCCATCGCTGACTCGCTGAAGGGGTATGCGCAGGTCGTGGAGCTGCTCTGCGCTCCTGACACGGCGGCATGGCACGCGCTCGCGCTTGAGGCTAAGGCTACATATCCCGTAACATGGCTCCCCCTCGGATTGGCCTCTCCAGCCATCCGTGAGCTTAATATAAAGTCGCTGCCTACGATTGTGGTTGCTGATTCATGCAGTAATATCGTCTATCAAGGAGCATCATTTGACGAAGCAGCATCATATTTTAACTCAAAACCATAAGCAGCAATGTTGGTCAAGACCTACGGAGCGGCGGTGCAGGGTATCGACGCCATCATGATAACGATCGAGGTCGTGGTAGACCGCGGAAGCGGATTTGTGATCGTGGGTCTGCCTGACACGGCTGTCAAGGAGAGCGGCGACCGAGTTCAGTCGGCCATCAGGCAGTGCGGCGGTGAATTTCCCCGCCATCATGTGGTCGTCAATATGTCGCCGGCCGATGTCAGAAAAGAGGGAGCTGCCTACGACCTCCCGATCGCTGTCGGTATCCTGGCAGCAGATGGCAAGCTCCCCTCCGACCGTCTGGGGCGCTACGTGATCATGGGCGAGCTGTCACTCGATGGCTCCGTGCTCCCCATCCGCGGTGCGCTTCCGATGGCGATCGCCGCGCGTCAGCTTGGGTTTGAGGGTATGATCGTGCCGCGCGCCAATGTGACGGAGGCCGCTGTTGTCAACAATCTCGATGTCTATGGGGTCGACAATCTTGTTCAGGTTCTCGACTTCCTCCGTGGCGAGGGCAACCTCCAGCCTACGGCGGTAAACACCCGCGAGGAGTTTGCGCGCTCGGCCTCGATGTCGACCTTCGACTTTGCCGATGTCAAAGGTCAGGAGCATGTCAAGCGCGCATTGGAGGTGGCGTGTGCCGGAGGTCACAATATACTGATGGTCGGCACCCCCGGCTCCGGCAAGTCGATGATGGCGAAGCGCCTTCCATCCATACTCCCTCCGCTGACCCTCTCGGAAGCGCTCGAGACTACCAAAATCCATTCCGTGGCAGGCAAGCTCAAGCGCGGCTCGATGCTGATGACCGAGCGCCCATTCCGCTCGCCCCACCACACCATCTCGCCCGTGGCCCTCGTCGGCGGTGGATCCAACCCGATGCCCGGCGAAATCTCGCTCGCGCATAACGGCATCCTGTTTCTCGACGAATTTCCGGAATTCAGCCGTGGTGTGCTCGAGGTGATGCGTCAGCCGCTTGAGGACCGCCACATCACAATCTCTCGCGCCCGCTACTCCATCGACTACCCCGCCGGCTTCATGCTCGTAGCGTCAATGAATCCGTGCCCATGCGGCTATTACAATCACCCGACCAAGGAGTGTACATGCGCTCCGGGGCAAGTGCAGAAATACATGAGCCGCATATCCGGGCCGCTTATGGATCGCATCGACCTGCAGGTCGAGATACTCCCCGTCGCTTTCGAGCAGATGGCCTCTACACGCCCCGGAGAGTCGTCAGCCGCCATCCGTGAGCGCGTCATCCGGGCGCGCGAGATACAGACCGAACGCTTCCGCGACTGCAAGGACATACACTGCAACGCCCAGATGGACTCGCGCCTGCTCAATCGCTATGCCCGCCCCGACGAGGCCGGACTGCGCGAGCTCGAAAAGGTGATGACAAAGTATGATATGTCGGCGCGCGCCTACGACCGCATCCTCAAGGTCGCCCGCACGATAGCCGACCTCGCCGGCAGCGAGTCGGTAGGGTTGACCCACATCTATGAAGCGGTGAGCTATCGCAAGCTCGACCGATCGTCGTGGGGCGCCCAGGCCAAGCCGATTCCGTTCTGAGCAAACTATTTACGCCCCGGAAGCGTTTATATTGAAAACAGACAAGCATCAGATATGAAACAGATTGGAGATATGACCCCCGATGTGCTCGGCGTTGACGACAATGGGCACGAGGTGAAGCGTAGCGATTTCCCCGGCAAGACGATCGCCCTGTATTTTTACCCTAAAGACTCGACTCCCGGCTGTACGGCCGAAGCCTGCAACCTGCGCGACAACTATCAGGAGCTGCTCGACAAGGGGTATCAGGTCATCGGTGTGAGTGTCGACAGCGCAGCGTCGCATCAGAAATTCCGCGCAAAGAACGAATTGCCCTTCCCGCTCATCGCCGATACCGACCATAAGCTCGTCGAGGAGTTCGGTGTCTGGGGCGAAAAGACGCTCGCCGGACGCAAATATATGGGTACATTCCGTACGACATTCATCATCGCGCCAGACGGCCGTGTAGAGCGCGTCATCGGCCCGAAGGTGATCAAGACCAAGGACCACGCCGCTCAGATCCTCGCCTAAGGAGGTAGTTTTGAGGCGATGTGTTGGCTCGTAACGGAAAAATGCGTAAATTCGCGGTGTGGAAACGCCACTAAGTGTCTGCCCGACAGAAGATGGAGCCGATGCTGACTTTTTGACAACTAAGATTCTAACTTTTTGGATACTGTCCCTCTTGCGATTGCGCATTTTGAGTTGCCGCAGATTGTGGCGCTCGCTGTAGCTGTGCTCGCTCTTTTCCTCTCAGCGTTTATGTCAGGGAGCGAGATAGCATTCTTTTCTCTTACGCCCGAGACCCTCGATGAGCTTGACGATACGCCTGAAAATCAGCGTATCCGTGCCATTCTGTCCGCACCTGAGCGGCTGCTGGCGACAATTCTGATCGGCAACAACCTGGTCAATGTGACCATAGTCGTGCTCTGTAACTTCGCTTTGGGTCCGATTTTCAGCGGGATGAGCGAGGTGATGAGCTTCATCCTGCAGACGGTCCTGCTTACCTTCCTGATCCTGCTCTTCGGCGAAATCCTCCCGAAACTTCTTGCCAACAACAACCCCCTGCGCTGGGCTCATCGCGCAGTCGGGCCGCTCGCAGTGCTTCAGAAGCTGGTGTGGCCGCTGTCGAGCCTGCTGGTCAAGAGTACCTACATCGTCAATCGCGTAGTCACCAAGAAGCATGACAACATCTCGACCGACGAGCTATCGCAGGCCCTTGAGATCACCGACGTGGCCGAGGGTGAGAATAAGGAGATGCTTGAGGGAATCCTGAAATTCGGCGACACGACCGCCTCCGAGATCATGACGCCGCGTGTCGACATCACTGATATCGACATCACATGGGACTTCGAGCATGTGCTCGATGTGATCCGTACGAGCGGCTACTCGCGTCTGCCGGTCTACAGCAAGACCCAGGATGATATCCGCGGCGTGCTCTATTCGCGTGACCTCCTCCCGTATATAGGACCCGACAATCGTCTGCCGGCCAATTTCGAGTGGCAGGCGCTTATCCGCGAGCCCTATTTCGTGCCCGAATCGCGAATGATTGATGACCTGCTTGAGGACTTCCGAAAACTCAAGAAGCATATTGCTATCGTAGTGGATGAGTTTGGCGGCACCCAGGGGGTAGTGACCCTTGAGGATGTCCTGGAGGAAATCGTGGGCGACATCAATGATGAATATGACGAGGAGGAGAAGACCTATAAGGAGCTTGGCAATGACACTTACATCTTCGAGGGACGAACCCTGCTCAATGATTTCTTCCGCGTGACAGGCCTGGATGAGAGTGACTATGCTCCTGTCATCGAAGACTGCGAGACGCTCGCGGGAATGCTTCTCTCAATCAAGGGGGATTTCCCCAAGGAGAAGGAGGCGCTCGTCTATGGCCGCTGCCGCTTCCTGATTCTTGATATCGAACATCACCGTATCACCAGTGTCAGAGTCAAAGTGATGCCTGACATTCAGCAGGCCTGACGTATGTTACAACCGATGTCGAGCCGATATTATCCATTAGCGGCCATTGCAGGTGCTGTGTGGCTCTGGATGGCTGTAGCCTGCTCGACATCACCATCGTCGTCCGATACGCCTGTGCCGCGCCAATATGCCTACCATCGTATCGATGTGCCTGCCGCCGTTTATCGTGCGGACACTATCGGTGGAATTCCTGTCGAGCTCAACCAGTCTGCTCAATCAGTCGCGAATACTCCCGGTTGGCTTACAGCCGTCTATGACGGCCTTAATGCCGAGCTTTACCTCACACTGACACCCCTTAGCGCCGAAACGGAAGAGTCTCTGATAGCCAATCGCGTTGAGCGGCTGTCGATGAATACCGGTGGAGCGTCGACCGAAGTGGTCGAGAGCCGGAATGCCGGCGGGTGGGAGTGTACGCTCCTCGTCACCCCCTCGGGCTCGCCGACCCCCGTACAGTTTCTCGCTGTCGAGCCTGGCAAATGGATGCTGAGCGGTAGCGCCATGATTCAGGGTGCCACCTCGGCTCCGGCTGACTCCATCCGCCCTGTGGTCGAGATGCTCAGACGCGATATCACTCACTTACTTATGACCTTATGAAACGCGCGGATATCGATGGAATCGTAATACTCTCTCAGCCCCTCGGAGACTCGAGGCTCCCGAGACGCGAGCAAGAGAGACGTGTCGTCCGGCAGATGCTCAGCGAATACTATGGCCGCGACGTCGCTGTCAGCCATCATCCAGACGGAGCTCCCTTTCTGTCTGATATCCATGATGAGATTTCTATCAGCCACTCGGCTGATCAGGTAGTCATAGCCATAGGGCAGGACAAATGTTTCGGCATAGACACCGAGACCCTCCGCCCGCAGCTCGAACGTGTAAAGGAGAAATTTCTGTCACCCGATGAGCAGTGGCTCTTCCCGACACTTGCCGACAAGCTTTGGGCCTGGTCGGCCAAAGAGGCTGTCTACAAGGCTGCCCGCAGCGAGGGGTTGCCGCTCAAGAATATTCGCTTGGTCGGCGACTATGCCACTGTCGATGGTGGCGGAGTATATCGCCTGACCACTGTTGACTGTCAGGAAGATTCGCTCACGATTTTGGCAAAGGGAGTTACCCCGAAAGGGCGATTCGCGCCCTCGCCATCGGGGCGGATGCACCTCGGCAACATCTTTTCGGCTGTCATGTCGTATCTCTCAGTGAAATCGCGCGGCGGCAAGTGGATTTTGCGTATCGAAGACCTCGATCCCCAGCGTTCTAAGGAAGCATTCACCCGTCAGATTGAAGATGACCTCCTCTGGCTCGGCATTGAGTGGGATGAGGGGGGGATTGCCGACATCGGCCCTGACGGTCCTTACCGCCAGAGCCGCCGGTCAGATATCTACGAAGAATATCTTAACCGTCTGAAGGCCACGGGATATACCTATCCATGCCGCTGCACACGCGCCGAGATTATGGCTACGCAGGCGCCCCATAGCGGCGATAGCCGCATAGTCTATGGCGGAAATTGCCGGCCGGCCACATTGCCTACCATCACCGCCGAACCGGCCGATCCGCACGCTACACGCCTGTATGTGCCTGACAGAGAGATTACATTCGTCGACCGTACCTACGGAGTGCAGTCTACCAATCTCGCTACCGACAGTGGCGACTTCATAGTGCGCCGGGCCGATGGAGCGTGGGCATATCAGCTCGCGGTCGTGGTGGATGATGCGCTGATGGGTGTGACGGAGGTTGTGCGCGGCAGCGACCTGCTGATGTCGTCGGCGCAGCAGATATATCTCTATCATCTGCTGGGACTTAATGCGCCCGAGTGGGCTCATGTGCCTCTGCTGACGGCAGCTGACGGGCGCCGTCTGGCCAAGCGCGACCGCTCGATGGCAATGGATAGCCTGCGTGAACTTTACACACCCGAGCAGCTCTTAGGTCGTGTAGCCCGGCTTGCCGGCTTCAACCCTTCCGGGGCCGCAATGTCGCTCCCCGAACTGCTCGACGCCTATCGTCTTCTTCCGGCTAACAGCACCATGACACTCTCAGTAGACTGAGACCTCGTTTCCAATATTAGTTAATGCCGGTGAAGGGAACCTAATAATCGAAGATTATAGCGCGGACAGGAGTTCGGAACCGGTCAATACGACCATCTTGGAGAAGGCGAAGAGTTACTTGCCGAGATCTTTGAGAGAAGCTCCGATGTGATATACATCTTCGATAATTATTAGAAAGCGATCGTGGGCTTTATTGTATTTGTGGAGCGTGATGCCTGGATACTGTTCGTTGTGCTTGTCCACATCCTGGCGCAGCTGCCGAGATATTTGACCATCGTAGATGTCAACGGTTACTCCCGGCCGACGCTTGGAAAGCTGGACTAATACTGTATCGTCAATATAATTGTCGATAATTACTATTCTTTTAGTTGCCTGCCGGATAAGGTCAGCTACAAGTGCATAGGCATCGAAAATCTGCCCGTCGAAGAACACTCCCTCCTTGGGTTGAAGTGATGATTTGACAAAGAAATCGACCCTCTCTTCAAGTTGACAGAGTTGGCGGTCATGCTCCAACAATCGCCTGTCAATTCTATCTTCAAGCTGCATCAGGCGCTGATTTATCGAATAGCCGCGCAGCAGATAATCTTTCAACACCTTATTGGCCCATTGGCGGAACTGAGTTCCTCTCAAAGACTTAACTCTGTATCCGACGGATATTATCACATCGAGGTTGTATAATTTTGTACGATACTTCTTCCCATCTGTTGCAGTTAGTAAGGATTCCTTACTAACTGAATCCTCAACCAACTCACCTTCCTTGAATATATTACGTGTGTGAAGTGTAATGTTGTTTCTTGTGGTTTGAAACAATTCAGCCATCTGAGCTTGAGTGAGCCATACCGAATCATCCGCCACTCTTACATCAAGAGCTAAGGTATTATCCGGCTGATAGAGTATAATCTCGTTAGATTGGTTCTTATCCATTTTGGTGTGTATTGTAGGTGTCGGTTACCAGGAGCCGGAGGCGCCCCCGCCGCTGGTGGAGCCTCCACCGAAGCCCCCACCGAAGCTTCCTCCACCGAATCCTCCACCGCCAAATCCTCGACCGCCGCCCCCTAAGAATATCGGGGGATTGACCACTTTTGCGATCTTGTAAGGCACGGAGCGACGATTGCCGCAGTTGAGGCAGTGGTAGTCGCGCTGACCGATCCCTTCAGCTACAGGGGTGGGATGGCGCAGAATACGGTTGGACTGAAGCGACTCGGCACGCGCGCCGCAGACGGGACAGGTGGAGAATGTCGAGCGCTTGTTGACGTAGGGGATGATGTCGGTCTCATTGCAGTTGGGGCAGAGCCATACGTCGTAGTCGACGGATTTCAGCCGCTCCTCGGTGTCCTGCGCCGGGGTCAGATACTCGTTGTCGGTGACTTCGTCAAGGCGATGCATCCGTGTGCCGCAGTTGGGGCAGTTGTGGCGCTTCAGACGCAGGTGGCGCAGGATGAGCCATAGGGGGACGAAGGCTATTATCCCGATGCCGAGAGTGAGCGGGATGAGCATCATGGCGGGGAGCCACAGGCGGTTGAGACGCGTGTAGCGCTCCACGGAGTCATAGCGTGCCGAGGATATGAGCGTGTAGATCATCCACGCGATCAGCGCAATGGTCAGTATTACAGCTAAATATATGTAGTCGCGGAAGAAGGTCTCATTGTCAGAGCTTCCTCCCCGTGAGCGGACAGCCTCGCGGTCGGAGTGGAGGTCGTCATAGTAGGCCGGGTCAGATACGATTGTGCCGATGGAGGCTATCGCGTCGAGCAGAGCCTTGTCAATGTTGCCTTCGCGCATGGCGGGAGCGATGTCGTGGCGGATGACAGAGCCGGAGCGACCGTCGGTCATGGCTATCTCCATACCACTGCCGGTACGGATTACGGCTTTGCGGTCGTCGCGCGAGATGAGCAGCAGCAGACCATTGGAGCGGTCCTTGCGTCCGACGCCCCAGAGCTCGAAGAGCTGCGTGGCATAGTCGTTGGCGTCAATGTCGCTGAGGTCGGGGACGATGACAGCGCAGATTTCCGTCGTGTTGGCGCGGTTGATCTTGTCAATAGCCTGATTGGCTTGCATGAGTGCCTCGGGGGATAGGAGTCCGGCGGGGTCGCTGACCCACTGGTCATAGCGTTGGCGCTGCACGTTGGGGACATCCTCGGGGCGGATGGCTGAAGCTGTGATGCAGATCAGCAAGAGGAGCGGGAGAGTCAGAAGTCGTTTTATCATACTGCGGGTAGACTGGTTCCGTTGAGTTTGCGGTAGAGGTCAAGGGCATAGACGTCGGTCATGGCCGAGACATGGTCAAGCACGGCCTGGATGCGGCCATAGAGTGTGGGAGCGGCTACGTCATACTGGCGCGGCACCTTGGCCAGCAGTAGTCGCGAATAGTTGAGGTCGGGGAAGCGGACTGCATGTATCAGCTTGTCAAGCAGGAAGTTGATGATGCGGTTGCCGGCCAGCTCGATATCGACTACGTCGCCGGCTGAGTAGAGGCGGTCCCAGGATAGGGCGTTGCAGGCCTGATAGGCGCGACGCTCGGTCTCGGGTATGGCCTGGATGAGGGTGCCGCGGAAGGTGCCGTCGAGGATCTCGCTTTCATGCGCGACGAAAGCCTCGGCGCATCGGCTGACGAGCTGAGAGATGACGCATGAGCGCAGGTAGGCTACCTGCTCGTTGGGATCCTCGATGTCGGCGATGGTCTCTTTGTGCCGGGCAAGCGCTTCGCCTGAGAAGTAATCGAGCAGCAGTGGTATGACCTCTGAGGTGGGGAGTATCTTGAGCTTGTGGGCATCCTCGATGTCCATTATCTCATAGCAGATGTCGTCGGCGGCCTCGACTATGTAGACGAGCGGATGGCGGGCATAGCTGACTGTGCCGTCAGGGCGCTCGCGGCGGAGCATGCCGAGGGTGTCGGCGATGCGTATGAAGTCGTCCTGCTCGCTGGCGAAGAATCCAAACTTGCCGTTGGGTGAGATGGTCGATTCGTAGGGGTATTTGACGATAGAGGCGAGTGTTGAGTAGGTCATGCCGAATCCGCCGTGGCGACGTCCCTTGAAGCGATGGGTGAGCACGCGCAGCGAGTTGGCATTGCCTTCGAATGATACCAGGTCGCACCACTCGCGCTCGGTCAGGTCGGCGCGAAGCTCTGCGCCCGCACCCTCTGAGAAGAATGTCGAGATGGCTTTCTCGCCCGAGTGGCCGAACGGGGGATTGCCCAGGTCGTGGGCAAGGCAAGCTGCGGCGACTATCTCGCCGATAGATGTCAGCGCCTCTCCGTCGGGGGTGCCGGCATAGCGTGGAGCGAGCGCATGGCTGATCTCGGCTGCTATCGAGCGGCCTACTGAGGAGACTTCGAGGCTGTGGGTCAATCGGTTGTGTACGAAGATACTGCCCGGCAGCGGGAAGACCTGGGTCTTATTCTGCAGGCGGCGGAAAGGGGATGAGAAGACGAGGCGGTCATAGTCGCGGCGGAAGTCGCTTCTGACGCCCCCTTTAGTGTCGACCGTGTCTTCATGGCCGAAGCGCTTGTCATTGATGAGGCGCTCCCAGGTCATGGCCGTGGCGGCTGGCTTACTCGGCGTTTTCATCTATGTCGTCGTATTTCTGATAGAGGAAGTCGTTGTAGGGGAAGCGCTGGAGATGTATCTCGCGGGCCTTCTCGTAGAGCAGGTGCTTGAGCTCGTCGATGTTGCGGCCTGTCTTGGCTGAGATGAAGACGCAATTGTCGTGCATCTTGGCCATCCATGTCTCCTTGAGCTCCTCGAGCGGGATGTTCTCGCGCTTGCGGGGTGTCAGGTCGTCGGCGTCCTTGGGCTTGTAGGAGAAAGCGTCGATTTTGTTGAAAACCATAATCATAGGTTTTTCGGCGCTGCCGCAGATGTCGCGGAGGGTCTTGTTGACGACTTCGATCTGCTCTTCGAAGTTGGGATGGCTGATGTCGACCACATGTACGAGGAGGTCGGCCTCGCGCACTTCGTCGAGGGTCGACTTGAAGGAGTCGACGAGGTGGGTCGGGAGCTTGCGGATGAAGCCGACGGTGTCGGTCAGCAGGAAGGGAAGGTTGTCGATGATGACCTTGCGTACAGTGGTATCAAGGGTGGCGAAGAGCTTGTTTTCAGCGAATACTTCGCTCTTGCTCAGCAGGTTCATCAGTGTCGACTTGCCTACGTTGGTATAACCCACGAGGGCTACGCGGGTCAGCTTGCCGCGATTCTTGCGCTGGATCGACTTCTGCTTGTCGAGGTCGCGGAGCTCGGCTTTGAGGCGGGAGATCTTGTCGAGGATGATGCGTCGGTCTGTCTCGATCTGAGTCTCACCCGGGCCACGCATGCCGATACCGCCTCGCTGACGCTCAAGGTGGGTCCAGAGTCGGGTGAGTCGCGGCAGCAGGTATTGATATTGAGCGAGTTCTACCTGGGTGCGGGCGCTCGCTGTCTGGGCTCTGCGGGCGAAGATGTCGAGGATCAGGCTCGTGCGGTCGAGAATCTTGACCTGGAGCTCGCGCTCGATATTGGAGACTTGCTTTGTGGTCAGGTCATCGTCGAATATGACCATACCGATTTCATTTTCTTCGATATAGGTCTTGATTTCGTCGAGTTTGCCCTTGCCGACGAATGTGCGCGGGTTGGGGTAGTCGAGTTTCTGGATGAAGCGTTTGACGGTGACAGCGCCGGCGGTATCGGCGAGGAATGCGAGTTCGTCGAGGTATTCGTTGACTTTTTCCTCCGACTGGTCGCGTGTGACGAGTCCGACGAGAACGGTGCGTTCGGTGGTTTCCTGACTTATTACAAATTCTTTCATTAGGCGAAAGTCTACAAGATTAAACGTTATGAGTTAAAAGCGGGAGTCGCTGAAGGCGCTCTAAGAGATGTTAGACGTCGAACCGTTATCAGTTCTATATTTAAACGCTTATCGGGGGCAAAAAGATGTGTCGGTTATTTGGATGAGTTGAGAAATCTCAGCGGAGCGGCCGATGAGCGGTGGGCTACGGAGCCGTTGTCAAAAGCCTTTTTGCCGTTGACCCAGGTGGTGATGACCTTGTAGTGGGTCTGCATCCCGGCGTAGGGGGTCCAGCCGCATTTAGAGATGACGTCGGCATCGGTGATGGTGATCGGCTCGCGGAGACGTCTGACTCTGACGATGTCGGCATGGAATCCGGCCAGGAGAAATCCGCGGTTGGCGATGCCGAAGATGCGTGCCGGATTCTCGCTCATCAGCGCGGCTACGCGCTCGGGGCGGCCGTCGAGGAGCTCGAGCATCACCGGCAGGGAGAATTGTATGCCGGGCATGCCTGAGGCGGCTGTCAGCAGGTCCCCCTCCTTGTCGGCGGGGAGATGTGGCGCATGGTCGGTGGCAATGGTGTCGATGGTGCCGTCGGCAACACCGCGCACGAGGGCGATGCGGTCGGCCTGCGACTTGATGGACGGGTTGCATTTGATTCGGCTGCCGAGGCGGTCCATGTCGGCGTCGGTGAAGAGCAGATAGTGGGGGCAGGTCTCGGCGGTGATGTTGCGGTCGCCGCCGAGGAGGGTGAGTTCCTCGGCCGTGGAGAGGTGGAGCAGGTGGAGCCGGGTGCCGTAGCGGCGTGCGAGCTCGATGGCGCGGCGCGAAGCCTTGACGCACGCCTCGGCGGGACGGAGCGACGAGTGGAGCCGGACAGGGAGCGGACGCCCGGCGGCCAGGTCGGTGAGCTCCTGACGGCGTCGGTTGATAGTCTCCTCATCCTCAGCGTGTACGGCTATGATGGCCGGGGCGGAGGCAAAGAGCTGCTCGAGTGTGGAGGCATTGTCGACGAGCATATTGCCGGTCGAGGAGCCCAGGAAGAGCTTGATGCCGGGGACGCGGGTATAGTCCACGGTCAGGAGGGTCGGGAGATTGTCATTGGTAGCCGCTATGAAGAAGGCATAGTTGGCCATCGAGACCTCTGCGGCGCGCTCCATCTTGGCTTCCCAGTCGGCCGTGGTCACAGTGGCCGGTCGGGTATTTGGCATGTCGATATAGGATGTCACTCCTCCGGCCACTGCGGCACGGCTCTCCGAGGCGATGTCGCCCTTGGCTGTGAGCCCCGGGTCACGGAAGTGGACGTGAGTGTCGATGGCGCCGGGCATCAGCATGTCGCCCTCGCAGTCGATGGCTTCGTCGGCCAGTCGGGAGAGCTCTCCGGGAACCGGACCCGCGCCTATGGCTGCGATATGTGCGTCTTTGATGAGGATGTAGCCGTCAGAGCATTCGGCGCCGGTGACTATTTTTGCGTTATGTAATAATGTGAGCATGGAGGGGTTATTCTACAGGTTTAGGGTATTTGCGAAACCAGCTTGACATCTTCAGTTTCAGCACTCCGAAGACGGCCTCACCAAAGATGCCGCTGCTCATCTTGCTCTGCCCGAGGACGCGATTGACAAAGATGATGGGGACCTCGACTACCTTGAATCCGCATTTATGGGCGGTAAACTTCATCTCGATCTGGAATGCGTAGCCTTTGAAGCGTATCTTGTCGAGTTCGATAGTGGCGAGGACGCGGCGGCGATAGCAGACAAACCCGGCGGTGGTGTCGCGCACCTTCATGCGGGTGACCATGCGCACATATTTCGATGCGTAGTAGCTCATGAGCACACGTCCCATCGGCCAGTTGACGACATTGACTCCCGTGATATAGCGCGAGCCGATGGCAAGGTCGGCTCCATCTTCTGAGCAGGCCTTGTAGAGTGCCATCAGGTCGTTGGGGTTGTGGGAGAAGTCGGCGTCCATCTCAAATATATACTCGTAGCCGGCGTCGAGGGCGTAGTGGAATCCGGCGATATAGGCTGTGCCGAGTCCGAGCTTGCCTTCGCGCTCGATGATGTCGACGCGGCCCGGATAGAGCTGCATCCGGCCTTTGACGATGCCGGCTGTTCCGTCGGGTGATCCATCGTCGATTACGAGGACATTCATGGGGTGTGGCAGAGCCATGACGGCGTCGATGATAGCCGCAGCATTTTCGCACTCGTTGTACATCGGGATGATGACAAGACAATCGGAGGAGGGTGTGGGGCGCGTCGTAGTCATGAGTGGAGTTTATAGTGATTGTATCTGATTAATAGATGATTAAAGTAGGGCGGGCGCGAGGTAGCGGGCAAGGAGGTAGCCGCCGCCAAGGAGCCATATATAAATAATGAATGCGAGTACAAAAGGTTTGGCACCGGCTTTCTTGAATTTGTCGATCGAGGTCTCGGCGCCGAGTGCGGCCATCGCCATGGTCAGCAGGAAGGTGTCGACATAGTTGATCACGTCGACTACGCTTTCAGGGAGGCCGCAGGGGGTGGAGAGGGTATTGAGGTAGGTGGAGAGGGAGTTGATGGCTATCACCAGGAGGAAGCCGAAGGCAAACCATGGGATGGCAACCCGGCCTTTGCCGGCATTTCCGCCATCGGCTTTGGGGCGGCGGGCTGCCCAGACGCCGAGGATCAGCAGGACGGGAACGAGCATCATCACGCGTATCATCTTGACGATGACGGTGGTAGAGGCGATGTCATCGCCCATGGCATTGCCGGCACCGACGGCGTGGGCCACTTCGTGAAGGGTCGAACCGCCGTAGATGCCCATCTCGGTGGGGGTCAGATGGAGGGCACCGGTGCGATAGAGGATGGGGTAGATAAACATTGACAGGGTTCCGAAGATCACCACGGTAGCAACGGCGACGGCTGTCTTGTAGGGCTTGGTGCGGAGGGTGGCTTCAGCGCCGAGTACGGCGGCTGCACCGCAGATGCCGCTGCCGACGGAGGTCAGCATGGCTGTCTCGCGGTCCATCTTGAGGAGCCGGCTGCCGATGAGATAGCCGCCGATGATGGTGACGGTCACGATGATGGCATCAATAGCTATTCCGGCCACGCCGACGGCTGCAATATCCTGAAATGTAAGGCGGAAGCCGTAGAATATGATACCGATACGCAGCAGGCGCTTGGAGCAGAACTGGATGCCGGGGACCCATGTCTCGGGCAGGTGATTGCGCAGGGAGTTGGCGTAGAGCATGCCGAGGATGATGCCGATGATCATCGGGCTGAATGATATGTCGGTAAAGAATTTTGCGCTACCGATATAGAAGGCTGCACATGCGAAGAGGGCGATGAGCAGAATGCCGTGGAGCATGCTGCTGCGTTGGTCTGATAGCTTCATTGTGGGTGGTTATGAGTCTGTTATGTGGTTATGAGTTATTTGATTACTACTATTTCGGCCGGGGTGGCATTGCCGACAGTGCGGTCATGTGTGAGCCACGCATGGATGGTGTAGTGTCCGTCGGCGACGGGTTGACCCTCGGCGTCGCAGCAGTCCCAGACGAAGGGGAATGTAGGGTCGGTGACTGTCTTGACTGTGTTGCCGTGGCGGTCTATGATGGAGAGTCGACCCCCGGGTTCAGTCGGGAAATCGTGGCTGAGGTCGATGGTCACGTTTTCGGAGGCTACGGGGCGGTCGGCGGTGAGGGTGCCGGTCCGGATGTCGCTGACTACGTTGAAGCGGAATGAGGCTTTGGCGGAGCGTCCCGAATTGTCAGCGATGTAGAGCGTGGCGGTGTGGCGTCCCGGGGCGAGGGGCTCCGGCGTGAAGTCGAGGGATCCTGAGCCGTCGCTGCCGCAGGAGGCTATGGAGCTGAGCGATGTGCGCCTACCGTCGATTGCGATATAGGAGGTGCCGGCCACTCCGAGCTTGGAGAGCGAGTAGGGGGTGAGCCACTCGGCATGGAGCGATGGGCGGGAGTCGGTGGCGACTCCATCGGCGCTCTCTGTGCCGTCGATGCTGAAGAGGGTGATTGAGGGGGCTTCAGGGAGTGACGGCGAGTCAGGGAGCGATGTGTCGATGGTCACATCGCTGAGGGTTATGGCGGCGAGGTCGTGAGAGTTGTCGCGGAAGGCTGCGAGATGGAGCTCAAAGCCTGGCCCGGGATCTTTGACGACTGGCATGTCGAAGTTGAAGTCAAACTGTCCGTCGGTGACGGTTGCTCTGACGGTAGCCAGCAGCTGGCCGTCGTTGGGCACGGCGCGGAGTGTGTCAGACGACGCATGTTGCTGAGTAGTAATCATCTTCATCGGGGCATACAGGTCGGCGATCAGGGTGCCGTTGAAGTCGCGGTCGATGGAGCCGTCGGGACGGCATACCGTGCCTGAGATGCGATTGTCGGATGCGAGAGGGGTCAGAGTCAGCGATTTGCTTTCAGTCGTTAAGGTATGGGTATAGGTGTAGACCGGTAGCGAAGGGTCGCCAATGTAGCTGTAGCAGAGGGTATTGAAGATGTATTCGTCAGATTTGTCGCTTTTTATTTTGTTGTAGGCGAGGCGGAAGACGTCGCCAAGCGTTGAGGTGGGATCGGCTGAGAAATAGTTTTCGATCACAGCGAGGTGGAGGTGCTGGTTGTAGGACATGTTGACCTCGCGGCAGGAGGCGACGGCGGCTATTGCTCCGCCATCGGGGTTGAGGACGAAGGAGTGGCCGATGCCCTGGCGACCCAGATCGAACGGATAGGAGTCGCAGGTGGCGAGCATGACGAATGGCAGGTCGGTGATGGGGGTCGAGGCTATCAGGCGACGGTTCCAGAGCGGGGCTGAGCCTATGGATACCTCGTTGCCGTGGCCGCAATAGGTCATGAGGCCGACGCCGGCGCGGAGCTGATCGGCTATGAGCTGATTGTGGATCTTTGGGTTGTTGTCTTTGTAGAAGTAAGACTGGTCGTAGTCGCGGAAGATGTGTGTCCCTGGGGCTACGGAGTCGATGAACTGGCCGATCTCAATGGCCTGAAGGGTGTGGCCGCTCTTGTTGCCTCGGTCGCTGACGGAGATTACCCGCGAGCGGACATCCGTCTTGGCCGGACAGGTCAGATAGCGCTCGACTTTCCGGATATAGGCGGATGCTTCAGCGCTGTTGGAGGCCGGGATTCGCCCGACGTTGACATCCATGGCTGAGGACATCGGCGACATGGAGCCGTCGGCCATCACGCCGTAGAAGCTGTCGGTGCTGTAGGCTTGAGCCTTATTGAACTGATTGCTAATGTCTTCTGTGGGAAATGTCGGCAGATACGTGGAGATGTCGGGGACGAAGGTGGCGTCAATGCCGCGAGGGTTGACGTAGCTCGTGCCGAGCAGGATGATGTCGTGCAGCTTGCCTGGCCGGCGGTCGTAGAGCATCTTGGCAAAGCGGCGGATGGCGTCGGCCGAGGGGGTGCCGGAGGAGAATTCGTTGAAAATGGAGATATGGTCGGCCACAAGGACGTCCAGCTGCTGGTGGGTGCGGTGGAGCCGTGCGAGCTTTTCAGCTTCCACCAACAGTGCAGGGGTGGTGACGATGAGCAGGTCGGGGGTGGCCGCGGAGTGTAAATCGGAGTTGGCCGTTTCGCCGATGATTTCGACGCTGTTGAGCTGATAGTCAGGCTTGAATGCTATGAATCGACTCAGCGATCCGGCGCCGCGAGCCGTTTTGTTGATGGCTATGGCCGACGACTCGCTGTCGGCGTTGACGGCGAGTCTGACGGGGGCCGAGGCTGTCGTCAGATCCCAGACTTCGAGGGGAGCAGAGGTGGTGACATTGGTGAAGCGCAACGGCTCGCCGGCGCCCATCTTGCCTACGTTGTAGAATATCATCTGCGACTGATCGTCGGTGAAGTCGGTCAGCCGGTAAAAGAGCATAGCGAAATAGTTGGCCGCGGCGAAGTCGAAGTCGTCGGTGCGCACTGTCAGGGCGACTTCGGCCTGACAGTCGGAGGTGAGCTGCTGTACGGTCGCTTTGTCGTCGAAACTGTAGGTATAGAGCTTTGTCGACTCGCTCTTGACCGAGGATGTGTTGATGGCGTTCGGATAGCTGAACGAAATCTTGCCTCCTTCGGTGGAATTAGCTGCTGCGTAGCTTACGTGGTAGGAGGGTAGTTGGGTCGGATCGGGGCGCATGACCTCGAATGAGTGGGTGAGGCGGTGGCGGGGGAGTGTCGAGAGGTTTTCGCTCAGGATGATAGTGCCGAATCCTGTGTGGTAGCGGTCCATGTATTTGTGCATCAGCAGGGTGAGGACCGACCTGCGCGGCTCTCCCGGGGCCGGGGGAGTGGTGTCTGTCTGCGGGCGGACGGGAGAGTCGGTCTCATGCAGGAAGTAGTAGCCGTAGAGCGAGGACGGGTTCTGGCGGTAGGCCGGCGTGGGCTTGTCTGAGCCGGTCACGCCGATGCCGCAACGCTCGCCGGCTTCGGCATAGAATATCAGCTTGCCGTCGTCGGTGCATATCGAGGGGATGGGAGGGAGGTCGTCGGGCTTGGCGGCGGTCAGCGCATGGTCGGCGATGTCGACGGAGCTGAATCCGTAGACACCGACACGCTGCGGGTCGGTAAAGCCGGCTTCGGCAAGCTCGGCGGCAGTGATCTGCTGCATGCCGGCTTCGGCGACTTTGATCTTGACCCAGCGGCCTGAGGCGAGGGCTGATGAGGTGGCGTAGCTGCCGGGAGGCAATGCCGAGGCAGCCAGCGTGGCCGAGAGCGCCAGGGAGGTGAGTGTGGTCTTTAGTGTATGTAAGGTAAAGGTCATGTGTGTGCTATTTTATCTTGAAGTTCAGACACTCGGAGCCGTTGAGTGTCAGGCGGAGAGATGTGTCGATTTGGGGCGTGCGGATGAAGCCGTCGATGTCGCCGGCCACAATGATGTCGCCTGTCTTGAGCATGAAGTATTGGCTCAGATGCTCTACCAGATTGTCGACTGCCTCGCGGTCAAACGGTAGCGTGAGGTCAGCATCACCTCCTATGGTGATCGCTTCCGGGGCACCGTCGCCAAGGGGCATCCACTCGCCTACGACGGCCGAGGAGTCGAAGGCTGTCATAGTGGCTGTAGCCGGCAGTCTGAGGTTGGCGGGGCGGAGGCGGGCGATGAGAGTGGCGGCGTCGTAGTAGCGGTGGGCGAATCGGGCAGAGATAAACTTGCCGAGCCTGACGATTCGGATGGCTATGCCTGTGGTCAGCCTCCACTCCGAGGAGTGGGGCGGGAGAAAGAGCGGATGGAAATTGCGCGAAAGCGACGAGTCGACCAGCAGGCTGACGTCGGTCGGCTCGCCGGGAGTCCATATCGGGTTCTCGCAATAGAGTATCTTCATTGGGGTTACATGTTGTCTAAGCGGTTGTACATCACGGCAAGGTGAGCATAGATCGACGTGTTGGCGATCACGATGCCGTCGGCTACGCGAATGCGGACCGGGGTGAAGTTCCAGAGGGCTTTGACGCCTGCGGAGATGAGCATGTCGGCAGCGTCCTGGGCGTGGTCGACCGGGACGGTGATTATGCCGATGTCGGCCTTCAGGCGGCGGCAGCGGGAGTCAAGCTCGTCGACGGAATATACGGGCACACCACCTATCTGGGCACCGATGATCTCCGGATTGATGTCGAATCCGGCCACGACTCTCAGTCCGTAGCGCGACAGGCCCGAGTCCTGCATCAGGGCTGCACCGAGGCTGCCGGCACCGAATATGACGGCATTGTGTGTGCGGCTGAATCCCAGGAAGTTGCGGAGCTCCTTCTCGAGGTGGACTACATTGTAGCCGATGCGGGTCTTGCCCTTGATGTTGAGGAATGAGAGGTCTTTGGCGATCTGAGAAGCATCGACATTGAGCTCGCGGGAGATGTGGGTCGACGACACATGCTCTACATGCTTGTCACGCAGCATACTGACGTAAGCCAGATACCAGGGGAGCCGTCGCAGAGCGGGTTCCGGTATGAAGTCGCGCAGGTTGTTGTCTTTACTTTCTGACATCGGTGTGGATAATGATGGTATGGATAATCTACAAAGATAAGAAAAACCTGCCATATCACCATGCCTGTCAGCGCGTTTAACCGCTATTAACACCACCCGGGTGTCAATGATTGTGGTCGGGGTCAGTCGTAGAGGGCGAGGGTGTTGCGCAATTCGTTGAGGACCATGGCGCGGAGCTCGGGTGGCTGCATGACCATGACGCTGGAGCCGTGGGAGAGGAGCTCCTGGATGAAGTCGGCGGTGATCTTCATCTTGTAGGTGAAGATGGAGTAGGTGTCATGGATGAGTTCCTGCTGGGAGTGGTGGAGGGGGAGGGCACGGAAGTATTTGGCCTGGCGCGAGTCGACTTTGAGCATAATGTTTTTGACTTCGCCCTGGGTGAAGATTATGCCGAAGCTGTCGCGGAAGTAGCTTTCGGCGTCAAAGTCGTCGGGGATAGAGTAGTTGATGCCGGTCAGTACGGGCGATATCATGCGGTCGAGAGCGTAGGTCTTTATGGCTTTGTCGGTGGGGACATTACCGGTCAGATACCAGCGCTGCTTGAACAGCTTGAGGAAATATGGCTCGACGATGACGTCGCGCGTCGGGGTGGAGCGTGAGTAGGGGGCATAGTCGAATCGGAGGCACTGCTTCTCTTTTAGCGCCTCGACGGCGAGGCTGAGGTAGTCGCGCGCGGAGGGGACCTCTTCGAGGAATATGTTGCGGGCCACTTCGCGGGAGTCGGAGAGGGCCTGGCTGAGCTCGGATGAGTGGACGATCCAGTTGGTCATGCTGCGTGCGTGGTCGTCTTCCTCGAGATAGTATTCGTAGGTATTTGGATCGCAGAGGATACGGATATTGAATATCGACTCGACTTCCTCGCGATAGTTGAAGAATGTGCGTCGGGGTATGTCGCGCCCGTCGGAGAAGGATGTGCGTCGCCAGTGCTGATTGATCTCGGCACGTGTCAGGCGTCCGTAGCGTCTGAGGAGATCGACGAGCCAGAGGGCGCGGTTTAGTTGGGTTGTTGACATGGCTTTGAAAGTATTATGAGACCTATGACTGTGTAGGCGGCGTTGATCAGCAGGAGCTCGAAGCCGGTGTGATAGCCGACGGTGGAGGCGAGCAGGCGTGTGGTGGCCCACGCGAGTATCGGGGCGGCGATGCAGGCTATGGGGACGAGCCGGTCGCGCACGGGTCGGCGCGACATCATGCCGAAGGTGAATAGGCCGAGTATCGGGCCGTAGGTATAGGATGCGAGGGTGTAGACGGCGCTGATGGCATCGGAGTCGCTGATATAGTAGAAGCAGATGATGATGGCGCCCATGCATGTCGACATGGCAAGGTGGGTGATGCGCCGGGCGCGGTTGAGCTTGCGGTCGGGATAGCGGGTGGCATCCAGGATGTCGATAGTAAATGAGGTGGTCAGCGAGGTGAGAGCCGATCCGGCTGCCGAGTAGGCGGCGGAGATGAGTCCGAGGATGAAGAGGATGCCGACGATGAGGGGCATATCGGAGTGGGTGGCTACGAGCGCGAAGAGGTTGTCGCTTTTCTGTGGCATCGCGAGGTCGTGGCGGCTTTCGACGTACATGACCAGCAGCGTGCCGAGCACGAGGAAAAGGGCGACGACTATGAGCTGCATCATCGAGGCGACGATGAGGTTTTTGCGGGCCTGGCGGTAGTCGCCGCAGGCCAGGGTGCGCTGCATCATGTCCTGGTCAAGTCCGGTCATGGCTACTGCAAGGAATACGCCCGCGATGAATTGCTTCCAGAAGTAGTTGCCTGACATCGGGTCGTCGAAAAAGAAGATACGCGATGTCTGGTGGCCACCGACTGCGGAGGCGAGCGAGCCGGTATCGTGGCCCATGCCCCTCGCTATGAAGTAGATGCAGAGGACGACGGACATGATGAGGCAGAAGCTCTTGAGGGTGTCGGTCCAGATTACGGCTTTGACTCCCGAGCGGGCTGTGTAGAGCCAGATCAGGGCGATGGTGACTATGACATTGAATGAGAAGGGGATGCCGAGCGGACCGAAGACGAGCTCCTGGAGAACGACGCAGACCACAAAGAAGCGCACCCCCGCGCCGAGCATTTTGCTGAAGAAGAAGAACCACGCTCCGGAGCGATAGGTCGAGTCGCCGAAGCGCTGCTGCAGGTAGGTGTAGATGGAGATGAGGTTGCGGCGGTAGAACATCGGAATCAGTGCGAAGGCTATCAGTGCATAGCCGACGACGAATCCGAGGATCATCTGCAGGTAGGCATAGCCGTTGGCAGCTACCATGCCGGGGACGGAGACGAATGTGACGCCTGAGATGGAGGCTCCTATCATGGCGAAGGCTACGATGGGCCAGGGGGTGCGACGCTCGCCGCCGAAGAATGTCGACGAGCCTGCCCGACGCCCTGCGACATAGGAGATGGCTATCAGCAGCAGGAAGTAGGCGGCTATTACGATGATGACGATGGATGGCTTCATTGGGCAGTGGTGTGTCAGGGGTAAATGTAGTGTTGGCGGCTACGGACTGCGAAGTCGGCGGCCTCTTTCTGCCAGGAGGCCTTGACTGTAGCGGCATCGGCTCCCTCGGTGATGAGTCGGCGGATGGTGTCGTTACCGGCAAGCAGTTCGAAGAATGTGGTGAAGAACTTGGCCGGGCGCCCCATGCGATTGTATGCGTCGATGATGTAGGTGAAGTCGACTCCGCGGGCTATCAGCGTGTCGGCAGGGATCTCGCGGAGATCAATACCGCGGCATCGGCGGCCCATCAGTGGCGGTTTCTTGGCTCCGGGGCGCGACTGAGGTGTGAAGGTGAATGTCCCGGAGGTCTTCATGTCTGGGTGGCCGTAAACTTCAAAGGGGAAGTCGGTGCCGCGGCCGAGCGAAAGCGGGGTGGCCTCAAAGAAGCAGGTCGATGGGTAGAGATAGATGGCGTGGATATTGGGGAGATTGGGTGAGGGAGCGATGGGGAGCTCATAGCGGGTGGCATGGGTATAGCTGTCGCAGGGGACGACATGGAGCCGCGATGTGCGCCCCTCCTTGAGCCATCCTTCGGCTGAAGCCATGGTGGCCAGCTCGCCAAGGGTCATGCCGTGGAGGATCGGAATAGGCAGAGCGCCGACTCCCGAGGCGTGACGCATGTCGAGGATCGGGCCGTCGACCCCCATGGGGGCAGTCGGGTTGGGGCGGTCGAGGACTACGAAATCGATATCGCGGTCGGTGGCGCGGTTCATAAGCTCGATCATGGTGACATAGTAGGTGTAGAAGCGGAGACCTACGTCCTGGATGTCAGTGACTATGACATCGACTGAGTCAACGGCGGCCATGGCCCGGCGTTTTCCGGCGCCGAAGAGGGAGCGGATCGGTGTGCCGGTCAGAGGGTCGACGGAGCTGTTGATATGTTCGCCGGCATCGGCGTTGCCGCGAAATCCGTGCTCGGGCGAGAAGATATATCTGACATCCACTCCGGCATCGAGGAGGATATCGAGGGTGTGGCGGTCGCCTACCATGCCGGTGTGATTGGAGTAGAGTGCGACCTTCTTTCCTTTGAGCAGAGGCATATAGAGGTCGGGACGGGCGGCTCCGACGGTCACTGTGTCGGCGGCCGAAAGAGTTGCCGCTGATATGACTGTCAGGAGGACTACGAGAATGGTTTTCAGTCTGAGAGTATTCATGCCTTAAAGGTATGACAAAAAATCTGCTCCGACATGTTAAAATACATTAAACCACATTCTCGTGTATATAAAAGGAGGAAGCTCCGCTGTCGTCGAGTGACGATTTGCGGAGCTTCCCTGATCAGTAGGGTGTGTCAGAGATGATTATCTGACTGAGATTTTTGCGGTTGTTTCTCCGACGGTGACGATATAGACGCCGCTTGAGAGAGGCAGGACGGTCTTATCGGCGCCGGTGACGGCGGCTACAAGGCGGCTGTCGACAGCGAACACCTTGACATCACGGCCTTCGGCTCCGGCGATGATGATCTCACCGTTTCCGCCGACGATGCTGAGGCCGTCGGTAGCGATCTCATCAGCCGATGAGTAGGTGATGTCGAGGGTGGCGGGAGATGATTCGCCTACGGTGTAGAGGGCTGTCACGGCATACTTGTGGCTGCCTTCTTCAAGGTCTTTGTCGACAAATGATGTCTCGGCTACTGGCTCGGCATTGAGCTTCACGCCATCGCGATAGATGTTGTAGCCGGTAAGTTCGAGGCCGTCGCCTGCATCTGCGGGGATGTAGGTCACGTCGTCGACGAGGAGCATCATGGCGCCGGCAGCAATTGAGCGGATTGCGAAGTAGCGTGCGCCTTCGGGGAGCTCGGCCTTGAATTCAGTCCATTCCTGCGAGATCTTCTCGTATTTGGCGATGGATGTGAAGTCGGCGGCCTCTGTGCCGGTCGTAGAGTAGAGTATCTCGATTGACTCGGTGTAGAGGTTGTGGTAGCTGCGGGCGAAGAATGAGATGGTCTGCGCTCCGCCGAAGAGGCGGGGTGAGATTGCCCAGTCGTCGACAGCTTCATAGTAGTAATTGAAGAGCGATGCGAGATATTTTGTGCCTGAATGAGCATCAAAAGTCGAGTTGTAGTCGTCGCCTTCGGTGTCAAAGACAAAGAAGGTGGCGGGCTTGTTCTTGGTGATACCCGGGGTGGGAACGGTCATGCCGCCTACGCCCTTGCCGTCGAGGTCGAGGAATGTCCATTTGCCGTATGCGCGTGAGAAGGACTCGCCATCCTCGAAGTCGTCAGTGACAGCTTCGGGAGCGGCGGCGTTGAGCTCGGGCGCGGTCCATGTGAGGGCGATACCTTCAGTGCCGGTTTCGGCATTGAGCTCAGTCACAGCGGGATATTCGGGCATGATGTTGGCGACGGCGAGGGTCTCGGAGTCATTGTCGGACTTGTCAGCGTCGGCAGCGTATTCCACTTTGGCCATGTAGGCGTGATCCTCGCCATCGACAGTGCGGAGGGTCTGGGCAAAGGTGAATGTCAGGTTTTTACCGGGCTCGATAGTTTCGCCGGGGAGTTCGGCCATTTTGTCGCCGTTGCGGTAGAGGGCTACGATGAAGTCGTCAGCTGACTTGAGACCGCCATTGTCTACCTTGACATTGACGTCGAAATTGTCGCCGGCATTCACTTTCTCGGGAGCCTCGATGGCAAGCACTGAGAGGTTGTCGTCGAGGAGCTCGACGACGCGGATGTTGTCAAGGAAAGAGTACTGATAGTTGCGGCAGATGCCTTCGAAGCGGAAGAATACGGCTTTGTCCTTATACTCATCGAGAGCTACGACTACGGGATACCATCCGGTGGCTTCGAATGTGCTCATGTCAATGTGTTTGAGGAGTTTTTCGTCGTTGCCGGCGGGGGTGCTGACGTAGAGGTTGAGCTCGTTGAGGTCGGCAGGCTGACCTTCTTCATGGAAGTTGAAGACGAAGAATGTGATGCCGGGTTTGTCGCCGGCGATCTTGATCTTGCCGGTGGTGAGTGAGCCGGATGTGTCCTGGCCATTGCCCTTCATGCCGAACATGCCGTTGTCGTCATCGTGGTTGGGGACGGCGGGCATTGTTTCGAGGGTGTAGGGGCGCCAAACGCCGCCAAGGAACTGGTCGCTGGTGAAGTTGTAGGAGAGTTTGCCGTCAGCTACTGACTCCTTATAGGGCATCGTGTAGTCGGGACCTACGGCTACTACGCCGGTAGATGTGCCGGCTCCGGAGCCTTTGGAGGTCATGGCGAAGACTACCCACTCCATGTTCTGCTGCTCTTCATCGTCGTTGACAGCCTGATAGGTGAATGTTGTCTCGGTAATACCATCTTTGACGAGTATCTGCTTATAGTCAATGGTGTATTCGCACACGGCGTAGGTCAGCAGCTCGGGATTGAGGGGGTATCCGTCGGCATCGACGGTGGGAGCATCCCATGTGAAGGTCACTTCGCCATTCTTGGAGGTCTCGCGAGCGACGAGGTTAGTGACAGTTCCGGGTTTGTTGATGCCCACGTAGCTTACTATTGAGGCAGCCTTGCCGGCGCCTGATTCATTGGATGCTACGAAGGTGTAGGTATATGTGTCGGCTGCTGAGGGCTCATCGACAAATTCGAGCGCTTCGCCTGCGGCGGGAGTGTCGAAGGTCTTCACGAGCTGACCGTTGCGGCTCACTTCGATCTTGGTGAGCGATGAGAGAGCCGAGCCGCTGATGTCGAGCTTGGGCGCGGTGAATTTGATGGTAGCTTTGTTGAGGCCGTTGTAGTCGGGGACTACCTCGATGTCGCTGACAGTATCGGGAGCGTTGACTGAAAGGCCTTCGGCTATGCTGAGCTTGGCTACATTCAGGCCATACTGATATTTGTCGCTGATGCCGTGGATACCGACATAGTAGATGCCATCGGCCTCGGGAGTGATGTAGCCGTCGAAGTCAACGTCCTTGATGGATGCAAATACGTAGGGGGCGAGGAGCTCTCCGGTCATGCCTTCGGAGGTGGGGGCAGAGCCCCATTTCACCTCGACGCGCTCCTTGTAGGAATTGCTGGTGGTGAAGAGGGTGTAGGCTACACAGTAGGTCTTACCCTTTTCGAGCTTCAGCGGGGGAGAAATCAGCCAGTCGTCCGAGTCCAGGTATCTGCTGTAGTTGAGGTTGGCGGCGCCGCTCTTGAGCGCCCATGTGATATCGTCACTGTTGGCATCGATGATGGTGAAGCCGTCTAACCCGTTGGATGTGCCGAATGCAGAGCTGAATGGAGGAACGACAGAGCCGAGGGTGACAGAGTTGGAGCGTCCGGCTGACGATGTCTTTTCGCCGGCGAAGGCTACGACTGTATAGTAGTAGGAGGTCAGGGTCTCGGGGTCGGGAGCAGTCTCGGTGAATGTGGTGAGAGCGGTCTTTTCGGCTACGACTGTTTCGCCGGGGAAGCGGGTCACGGTGTAAGTTACAGCTTCAGGGTCGATGTAGCCATTGTCGACGCTCACTTTGATGGAGTCCCATGTCAGGGTCATCTGTCCGTCGATGATAGAGAGCTGAGGCTTGGGGGCTGCGGGGGTGCCGGTACCGATGAATCCTTCGGCCTTGACAGTGGGTGAAGCGCCTACAGAGTTGGAGACGGTCACTGCAAACTCGTAGTTGCCGGCCTCGTCGAGAGTCACGGGAGCTTCGGTCGCGGCGCCGAAAGAGGTCTTGCCGACAGAGACTTCGGTGCCGTTGGCAAGGACCTTGTAGTCGAGTTCGCCGGAAGCAGCCTCGCCGTTGAAAAGGGTGGAGGGAGCGGTGAAGTCGACAGAGCCTGTAAGGGCGCCTTTGGGGAAGTTGAGCTTGAGGTCGGTGACGGCTGCGGGAGCTTCGTCTTCAGCAAGAGGAGCTACGACTACGAGTCCTGAGATCTCGGTCTTGCCGGGGAGCTCGGCGATGAGGGTAGCCTCGGCTGTTGCGGTGTTGACCTGATAGAGCTTGCCGATCTGGTCTTCGCCAAAGACGCTCCAGATCATGACACCTGACTTCGGGTCGATAACGGCTGAGGTCAGATACATTGGCACGACGCCTGTGGAGCCAACCTTGGCGGTGGCGCCTGTCGATTTGTCGACAGTGAGGAGGTCGCCGTTGACGTCGATGGCGTAGAGAGTGCCGTCAGCGGCGAAGGCCACACTGTTCCACTGGTTTGACAGCGAGCAGATCGGGGTGCGGGTGAAGTTGGTGTAGTCGCCGATGCCGAAGACGTAGCCGTCGGCGTCGTCATTGATATAGCAGCCATAGACCTTGCCGCTGATTGGGTCAACAGAGACGTCGGAGGCAAAGAGGTTCTGGTTGTTGAGCTGAACGTGCTGGACGCGCTCCCATGTCTCCATGTCAAAGATGTCGACATAGTTGATCAGCTGGATATCAAAGAAATTGTACTGCCAGGCTGAATAGTATTTACCATCCATAGCGAAGCCGCTGCGGTTGGCGTTCGGGCATTTGTCGGTGACGGTGCAGATGGGAGTGAGCTCGCCGTCGGTGAGAGAGATCTTGTACATTCCGACGGGATTGGTCTCGGAGGAGATTACGGATCCGATCAGATTGACAGAGGCCAGAGAAGGTGTCGAGGCTTTGGCCGTGGCGAGGGGGCTGACGAATGAGCCGAGCGCCTGGCGGATGCCGGGGTTTCCCTCATAGACTTTGAGAGTGCGTCCGGGAGGGTCGCTCATGGGGCGAGCGACTGCACTGCTGTGGAGCGATGCGGTCTCGGAAGAGACACGCTGTGCGTGCTGGGCCATAATCTGAGCGGGCACGGAGAGAGCCGCTGCGGCCAGCAGTGTGGTAAGTACAATTTTTTTCATTAGAAAAAGTGTGATTGATTAGAATGTATATTGGAAATCTGGAATGAGTTGTAAAGATAATTGAAATTTAAGTACTTGAGCCAGTATGTGTTTGAAATTTTAAGTATGATATATGAATTTTATAAATTTTTTGTAAGAAATGGAGCGCTGCCACGAGGTAACGCTCCAGATAAAAAAACATATTCTCAATACTTGTACAAAGCAAGTATGAGGTAAAGCTATTCTTTAGAGACGGGCTTTGATGGCATCGGTCTCTTTTTCGTAACCGGGCTTGGCTAGAAGTGCAAACATGTTGCGCTTATAGTCTTCTACGCCGGGCTGGTTGAAGGGGTTGACATTGAGAATGTAGCCGCTGATGCCACAGGCTTTCTCGAAGAAGTAGATAAGCTCGCCGAGATAGAGCTCTGTGAGAGCGGGTATGGTTATGTGGAGGTTGGGGACACCACCGTCGACGTGTGCGATACGTGTGCCGAGTTCGGCCATCTTGTTGACCTGGTCGACATGGAGTCCGGCGATGTAGTTGAGTCCGTCGAGGTTGGCCTCGTCGGTGGGGATGATGACGCTGTGGCGTGTGGTCTCTACGGAGAGGACTGTCTCGAAGATAGTGCGCTCGCCATCCTGGATCCACTGACCCATGGAGTGGAGGTCGGTGGAGTTGTCGACGGCTGCGGGGAAGATGCCTTTGTGGTCTTTGCCTTCGCTCTCGCCGTAGAGCTGTTTCCACCATTCACCGAAGTAGTGGAGTTTGGGGTTGTAGTTGACAAGTATTTCGATCTTTTTGCCGGCACGATAGAGTGCGTTACGGGTAGCAGCGTAGAGCTCGGCGGGATTTTCGAGGCCGGGGTGAGCGGTAGCTTTCTCCATGCGGATGGCGCCTTCGATGAGGGCGTGGATGTCGAATCCGGCTACTGCGATGGGGAGCAGGCCTACGGGGGTCAGCACTGAGAAGCGGCCGCCGACATTGTCTTCGATGACGAATGTCTTGTAGCCTTCTTCGGTAGCGAGCTGGCGGAGTGCGCCACGATGTGCGTCGGTGATGGCGACGATACGGCGTGCTGCTTCGGCTTTGCCGAGGGTCTTTTCAAGGTTGTCCTTGAGCAGACGGAAGGCGATGGCGGGCTCGGTGGTAGTGCCTGACTTGGAGATGACGATGATGCCATACTTTTTGCCCTGGAGATACTGCATCAGCTCGTGGAGATAGTCTTCACCGATGTTCTGTCCGGCGAAGATCACGGGGGTCTCGCAGGGAGCAAATGTGTCGGAGAGGGCTTCGATTACGGCTTTCGCACCAAGGTAGCTGCCGCCGATACCGATGGCTACTACTACTTCGCAGTCTTTGCGGAGCTGTAGGGCGGTAGCCTGAATGTCGTCGAGAAGAGAGGCGGGGGTTTCGGTTGGGAGTTTCACCCATCCGAGGAAGTCGTTGCCGGCAGCTGTGCCGTTGTTGACATGGCCGAGAGCTACAGCTGCTTCGGAGCTGAGAGCTTCGATGTCGGCTTTGGTGACAGCGGAGCCAAGTGCGTGATCGATGTTTACTTGAATTGATTTCATGCTTTATGTTGTTAAGAGTCTCTTAGTCTTTGGTGATGAGGGCTGTGGCTTGGGCTGCGATGCCTTCGCCGCGGCCGGTGAATCCGAGTCGCTCTGTGGTGGTGGCTTTGACTGACACTCGATCAGGGTCGAGGGCGAGGTCGGCGGCCATGTTCGCAATCATCTGCGGAATGTGGGGGAGCATTTTGGGCTGCTGGGCTATGATGGTGATGTCGACGTTTGACACCCGATAGCCTTTTTCGCCGATCAGCTCCACGACGCGGCGGAGGAGCCGGCGGGAGTCGGCACCGGCGTAGGCGGGATCGGTATCGGGGAAGTGATAGCCGATGTCGCGCATGGTGGCGGCTCCGAGTATCGCATCGGCGAGTGCGTGGATGGCTACATCGGCATCGCTGTGGCCGAGCAGGCCGAGGGTGTGGGGGATTTCGACTCCGCAGATGATGAGTGGGCGCCCCTGGACGAGGCGATGTACGTCAAATCCGTTGCCTATGCGAATATCTGTCATCCTGTGCTATATGTTATTTATGTGTATTAGCGCCGCTTTCCGAGGAGGTCGCGAAGACCGTCCATATCGAATGTGAGGGTGAATCGGAGTGTCTGGTCGAGTGGCGATGTCTGGGCTGTGGCGAGCATATATGCTGCGTCGAGTCTGACTACATTGAGCGAAAAGCCTGCGCCGAAGCTGAAATACTGGCGATTGCCCTTGTAGGAGCTTTCGTGGAAGTAGCCGCCGCGGAGGAAGAACTGGTTGTTGTAGGCATATTCGGCGCCGAAAGACCAGTTGATCTCGCGCAGCTCCTCTTTGAATCCGCCGGGAGCGTCGGTAAATGATTTGAAGATGCCGGTGATGGGCGACATGTTCTCCCACTTTTCGAGGGCGTCGAGATATTCGATCTGGCCATCGGTGGTGTCGGCATAGTCGGATTCGCGGGGCTTGGCCGGGACGAGGAGCTTGTTGAGGTCGAGCGAGAGGGCCAGTGTGTGATAGTCGGCAAGGGGGAACATGAATGTCGTACCGAGACGCAGGTTAGTCGGCAGGAAGGCCGGATCCTCACCATTGTTGTAGGAGACCTTGGAGCCGATGTTGGATATGTCAAAGCCCCATGACCACTGGCACTCGTTGCGGCCGATGATGGGATAGGTGGTATAGTAGCCGGAGATGTCGGCTGAGAATGCTGATGCACCTACGGTCTGGTCGCCGGCGTATGACTCTGAGAATCCGAGGTCGGAATAGATGTAGCGGAAGACTACGCCCATAGAGAATTTCTCGGAGAGCTTGCGTGAGTAGCCTACATCAAATGAGAGCTCATAGGGGTTGAGACTCTGGGCGACGACTCCGGTGAGGTCGTTGGTGGTCACTTCGCCGAGAGAGAAGTAGCGGAGGGAGGCGCTGATGGCCTGATTGTCGTTCTGGCCGAGCTTCCAGTAGCCTGCGAGGTTGGCCAGGAAGATGTCGTTGACGAGTTTGCGCAGCCACGGTGTGTAGCTTAGCGAAACGGCTCCCTGGCTATATGCAAAGGCGTATTTGGAGGGGTTCCAGAACTGGGAGTTGACGTCAGGATCGGTGGCTGCACCCAGGTCACCCATTGAGGCTCCGCGCGCATCGGGTGCTATCGAGAGTGATGTGACGCCGGTCTCGATAGGGTTGAATTCGTTCTTCTGCGCCGCGATTGAGCCTGCGCCAATCAGAATGGCGATCAATGCAGTTATGATGTGCTTCATTTTCATTCAGTATAAGCTGTCATTTCTACACTATTAACTGAAAAAATGGCTGTTTATTGTGGGATTCTGGGCGTAAAGGCGTTTTTTTCAGGGGCTGATGGGCCTGTTTTATGGGGGGCGTCGTAGTGGGGCACTGACACGGGGGAGTCGAGCGGGGCGTGACGAGGTGGCTCGGGAGCCGGAGCTGCGGCCGGCTGGACGTGAGCGGGGGCTGCCGGCTCATGGTGCTGTTCGGGCTGAGGAGCAGGCGCCGGGGCGGTCTCCGTCTCGGGCGCAGGAGCGGGAGCGGGATGGCGCGGCGACGGGGGATAGGCGATGCGAGTGTGATACATCGTGCGCAGGCGGGAGATGAAGGCCTCCTTGACGAGCTTGATGTCACGGAATGAGAGGGGCGACTCGCGGTGGAGCCCGTCAGCTACCTGCCCGTCGATGACGTTGTTGACAAGCTTGGTGATAGCCTCGGTCGAGTAGTCTTTGAGGGAGCGTGAGGCGGCTTCTACGGAGTCGGCCATCATCAGCAGGGAGGCTTCTCGGGTCTGCGGGTTGGGGCCGGGATAGGTGAAGAGCTCGTCGTCGATAGGCTCATCGGGGTGTTGCTGCTGATATTTGATGTAGAAGTATTTGGTCTTGCTCTTGCCGTGGTGCTGGGCTATCATGTCGCGGATGACGGCGGGAAGTTTGGCTTTTTCGGCCATCTTGAGGCCATCGGTCACATGGCGATGGAGCACATAGGCGCTCTGTTCGGGCGAGAGGGAGTCGTGGGGGTTGACGCCGTGCTGATTTTCGGTGAAGAATGCCGGATTGTTGATCTTGCCGATGTCGTGATATAGAGCTCCGGTTCTGACCAGTAGGGGGTCGGCGCCGATGCGGGTTGCGGCTATGGCGGCGAGATTGCCCACTCCCATGGCATGCTGGAATGTGCCGGGACACTTCTCGGAGAGGGCGCGCAGCAGCGGAAGGTTGATGTCTGACAGCTCTACGAGGGTCACCGACGAGATCAGACCGAAGGTCTTCTCCATAATAAATATAAGGATATATGCGAAGGTGATCAGGATGCCGTTGACGGCGAAGAATCCGAGCATGCGGCCTGAGATGGTGGCTATTGATGATGTCAGCAGCAGGTCGATGGCTATATATGAGAAGATATAGGCGATGAATGCGAACAGGGCCGTGCGCAGCAGCTGTGAGCGCCGCGAGAGTTCGCGCATGGAGAAGACGGCTACAAGGCCGACGGTCATCTCGATGAAGATGAGTTCCAGTGGCGACGGGCTGTAGCAGGCGGTGAGGAGTATCTCGCAGAGATAGAAGAAGATTGCTGTATTGGCATCGAAGAATACGACGATGACTATGGCCAGAATCGCAAACGGGACGAGGAATATACCCAGATGGAATGTCACTGAGATGATGACTCCGAGGATGTAGAAGACGACAAAGAGCAGCATGACGGCTGTCAGTGAGCGGACGGAGTCGAAGATGTCGCGGCGGTAGAGGAAGAGGTAGCAGTAGAGTCCGACAAGGAGAATGATGGTGACGAACAGGCGGCCGGCCAGCGAGGCGATATGTTCGGCTGCTGAGGATGAGTAGCGTCCGGCAAACATTTCGTCGTAGGTCGAGATGATCTTGCCCAGCTGAGGGGTGACTAACTCGCCGCGGTCGATGATGATCTGCCCGGGCTTGATTGACGAGATGGCGCGGGTGGCCGGGATCACTTTTTCGTTGTAGAGGCGATTGGTCTCCGCTGTATCTTTGACTATCGACGGACCCAGAAGGGCATAGATGTCGATGCCGTCGAGATACCCTTCCTTGGTGGCGGTGTGAAGTTTCTGTCGAATCTCGTCATGGGCCTGCACGAGGGAGATGATGTCGCCGGTGCGCAGTGAGTGGGTCTTGATGCCGTCGATTATGTTGATCGATGGCATGGATCCTATCTCGCGGTAGGTCGGGACGCTGACGACGCCGTTTTTATAGACGGCTTCGATGTTTTTGAGGATGGATGCTGTCTGTGCCTCGGTCATGACGCGATGGTCCATGGAGGCGAGGACGGCGCGAAGCGAGTCGAACGGATTGTCGACGAAGCGATAGACGGGTCGGAACTCTTTTTTTATGGAGTCGATGATGCTCTTCTGGACGGAGTCTTCGAGGTAGACGGGTATCTCGAATGATGCGGTCAGGACGGGATGGTCCCACTTCTCCCCCTCGGTATATGAGAGGTTGACTCTTTCGGAGCGAGGCATCAGGTAGATGATGGCCGCAAGGCTCACGATAAAGATGGCGGCCCGGCTCAGGGAGAAGCGGTTGATCTGTCGGAAGATGTTCATATTCGGGAGGCCTTGGTGACGCCGTTGATGGAGCGGACGTTGTCGCACAGGGTGTTGACTACGTCGGCATCGCTGACCAGCACGGAGAGTTCGCAGTTGAAGACTTCATCGCGGGCCTCGATGTCGAGACGTCGGATGTTGATATTTAGATGTGTAGAGATCATGTGGGTGAGCTCCTGGAGGATGCCCAGGCGGTCGATACCTTCGATGTGGACTTTGGCGAGGAATGATCCCTCGACCTCTGGAGCCCATTCTGTGGTGACAATGTTCTGCCCGTAGCTTGCCTTGAGGGCGAGGGCGCGGGGGCAGTCGACGGTGTGGATGGTGACTTCGTTGTTGTCGTCGACGAAGCCGAGCACGGGGTCGCCGGGGATCGGGCAGCAGCAGCCTGAGAACTTGAAGTTGGAGCCGTTGCTGTCGTAGCGTAGCAGGTAGGTCTGCTTCATGTTGACGGGCGGACGCTTTGTCACCTCCTCGTCATCGGTTTCCGCGTCGTCGGCCGACGAGCGGTTGACTCTGAATATTTTGGCGAGGACTCCTCGCTGGCGGTCGTTCTGGCGGCGGAGCGCTTTGGCAAGACTTTTGTCGATGATTATCTCGTCGTTGCCGAGCATGAGGTAGAGTTCGTCGCGATTGGCGGCGTGGAAGATTCCGAGCGTTTTGGTCAGGACGTCGTTGGTCAGCGGGATATTGTTCTCTTCGAGGAATTTATCGAAGATTTCGCGGCCGCGGTTGATGGCCGGCTGCTGTATCTTTCGCAGGGCGGCGCGCAGGCGGGTCTTGCCCTTGGCTGATGCAAGGAAGTTGATCCATTCGGGCTTCGGTGTCTGCGATTGTGATGTGAGCACTTCGACCTGGTCGCCGCTATTGAGTTTCTGGCTCAGAGGCACGAGTTTATGGTTGACCTTACCGGCGATGCAGTGGCATCCGATCTGGGAGTGGAGCCAGAATGCGAAGTCGAGCACGGTGGCGTCTTTCGGGAGGGTAATCAGCTCACCCTTAGGGGTGAAGACGACGATTTCGCTCGAGAAGAGATTGAGTTTCAGGGTGTCGAGGAAGTCGAGGGCGTTGGGCTCGGGGTTGTCGAGGATATCCTTGATGGTGCGGAGCCATGCGTTGAGTTCTGACTCTTCGTCGTGGTCGCCGATCTTGTATTTCCAGTGTGCTGCAAATCCCTTTTCGTCGATCTCGTCCATGCGGCGGGAGCGGATCTGGACTTCGATCCAGTTGCCGTCGGGGCCCATGACGGTCAGATGCAGCGCCTGGTAGCCGTTGGCTTTGGGGACGGAGATCCAGTCGCGGGTGCGGTCGGGGTGGAGGCGATAGAGGTCGGTGATGGCTGAATAGATCTGCCAGCAGATGGCTTTTTCGTGAGAGTGGTCGTCGCAGTCGAAGATGATGCGCATGGCGTAGAGGTCATAGACCTCCTCGAAGGGGACTTTCTTCTTCTCCATCTTGTTCCAGATGGAATAGACGGATTTGATGCGCGCTTTGGCTTCGAATTTGATGCCCATGCGCTCGAGTTCGCGTGTGATCGGTGCGGAGAAGTCGTTGTAGACGCTTGAGCGCTTGGCTTCGGATTCGAGTATCTTGCGCTCGATCATGGCATAAGCCTCCGGGTGCTCGTATTTGAAGCTGAGGTCTTCGAGTTCGGTCTTGATGCTGAAAAGTCCGAGGCGATGGGCCAGCGGGGCATAGATGTAGAGGGTCTCTCCGGCTATCTTGTACTGCTTGTTGGGAGCCATGGAGCCGAGTGTCCGCATGTTGTGGAGTCGGTCGGCCATTTTAATGAGCACTACGCGTATGTCTTCGCTCATCGTCAGGAGCAGTTTGCGGAAGTTTTCGGCCTGCAGCGAGGCTTTGTCGCCGAAGATTCCGCCGGAAATTTTCGTCAGGCCATCTACGAGCTGGGCTATCTTGGGTCCGAAATGCTGCTCGATGTCCTCGACGGTGTATTCTGTGTCTTCCACGACGTCGTGGAGCAGGGCGGCGCAGATAGATGTCGACCCGAGGCCGATCTCTTGGCTGGCTATGCGGGCCACGGCGATGGGGTGGAGTATGTAGGGCTCGCCACTGCGGCGACGGATGCCGCTGTGGGCTTCGCGGGCGAAGTTGAAGGCGCGCTCTATGATCTCGACCTTTTTACGGTGGTTGCTGGCGATGTAGCCGTCGAGAAGGTCGCGGAATGCGTCTTGTATGATGAGGTCTTCCTCGGGAGTCGTGAATGATTTTTGGGCAGTTGTCATCGTTTTAGTCACTTACAGACGGGGTCGGTGCCGTAAATCCTTTTGGACACTAACTGACAAAGATAATGCAATTAAATGATATCTCCTATAATACGCGCGAAAAACTTGTGCGCGCGAGCGTAGGGGCTTAGCTTTGTTTGCAGAGGTGTCTGACTTCGTGTTTGTGATGGCCCGATTGCGAGTTCTGACAAACTTGATTCCACCACCTGCCGACGCGCCCGAAGCAGCGCTATGCACGAATAGGCCATATCAGTATGGTCTACTGACACAGCCTTTCTGTATGCTTGCGGGGCAGGGATGCCCTGATGATTAGTTGGCTTCTGTAGTTGAAGTGGGGAGGACTTCAGTGGGGAGGTCGTTGGAGGTGGTTGTGGTAGTGTTGGTCACGGTACCCTTATCGAATGCGGGGCCGTTGGCAGTCTTGCCGCTCTTTTCCATTACAACGCCTGAGAGGATAGCGAGGACAGCTACGATTGCTGCGAGGGTCCAGGTTGCTTTCTCGATGAA
Organism: Bacteroidales bacterium; assembly: GCA_014800605.1. Taxonomy (GTDB): domain Bacteria; phylum Bacteroidota; class Bacteroidia; order Bacteroidales; family Muribaculaceae; genus JAAVFS01. Next base: position 36,133 of record JAAVFS010000072.1, read on the forward strand.
GTCGGTTGTACGGCGTACACCCATCAGCTGGTTAGAGCCTGCGAAGTTGGAAGCGAGGCCTCCTCCTTTGGATTTCTGAATGAGGACTACGATGATGAGCAGTACGGAGATGATTACAGCGAGTACAATAAATGTTGTTACCATTATTTAGATTTTTGTTTATTCTTTTTATTGCGTTCGGCCGCGTCCTGGATGATTATCAGTTTGCGGAGGAAACGTAATTGGTCTGCAAAGTAAATACTTTTTTCCGGATAATTCAAACTTAGGGAGTGGATTATTTCGTATGCCTGTCGATAATGTCCCTGTTTGATGAATATTTTTGCGAGTGACTGGCTCAGCAGACCCCCCTGAGGCATAGCGGGTTGCGCCTGAGCTTCGGGCTCGGCGGCTGGGGTCGGTTCGGGCGTCGCCGGGGGCTCTGTTTTTGGCGCGGGAGTGATCTCCTCGGAGTGGGAGCTGATGAAGGCATCGAGCAGTGAGTCCTGCTCATCGCGCTCGCCAAGGGGGGCGTCGTCGCCGAGCGAAAGGGCGTAGTCGGCAGGCACGGGGTTGAATATCAGTCGATTCAGGAGCTCGTCCTCGGCCGGGTCGGAGTGGCCGTAGGTGGCGAGGAATGTGTCGATTGTGTCATTGGTCGAGGGGGTGGCGTCAGCGGCCGCTGCGGGATAGAAGCGGTCAAACTCGCCGGTACCTTCCGGGTCGAGCAGAATGCGCAGGCGCGACATGTCAGGGATGGATAGCGCGATCCGCTGCACGATGTCGGCTGTCTGCTCCTCGGTCAGCGCTGGATGCGGGTGGCGTAGTTGCAGTATCAGCGGATAGACGCATGCGGGGGCCTGCCGCATGAGCTGTGCTACTTGTGCGGCGTCGAGCGGAGCGCTCAGAGGGGTGTTGATTATGTCGCTGAGAGAAGTTTCCATTGTCGGGTGGGGCGTCTACCAGTTGCCGAGTGTAGCGTTGAATATCAGGTCTACGAGTTCTTCGGAGATCTGCTGACACAGTTCGTCCTGGACGTCGGTCAGCATCTGCGATGCGTCGAAATCGCGATAGGCCGTGAAAGTCTGGTCGACGTTGTTTTTCTCGTTCTTGGTGTCGGTATATTTTACTCTGACGCCGATGGTCAGTCGGGTCTGTGATGCGTATGCGTCCTCGGTGACGGCCTGAGGCGAGAGCGAGTAGGTGGTGATTTCGCCTTCGAGCATGAGGTCTGACTGACCGTCGGTCGTCTGCAGGCGGGTGTTGCGGTTGATGTAGTCGAGCAGCTCATTCTCAAATGTCTGCTGGAGCGGGGGGTAGACGAGCGCCGCGCGGATCGGGAACTGACTGACATGGATCGTGTGATAGACATTGTAGTCGATCGGCGCGCCGTTGAGAGTGAAGTTGATGCGGCATGATATGGCTGCTACCGCAAGGATTGTGGCAGTCAGTGACAGTAGGAGCAATCGGGCGTGGCGTTTCATTCGAGATTGTATTCTTTGATTTTGCGGTAGAGGGTGCGCTCCGAGAAGCCGAGCTCGGCTGCGGCGTTGCGTCGGCGCCCCATGTTGCGCTCCAGGGCGAGGCGGATGAGTTCACGCTCATTCTCTTCGAGTGTGGGGAGGGGTTCGTCAGCTTCCGCGCGTCGGGCGTTTCGGGGTGGCAGATCCGATGCTGTCGGAGCATACTTGACGAGCGATGTGGGCTGCGGAGTGACGGACGTAGCCACCTCGACGTGGGGTGTGATCGGAGCCTCCTCGGAGGGTACGGAGCTCCCGCGGCCGGTGACTATCGCACGCAGGTCGTCGATCTCGCTCTGCAGCCGCCATATCAGGTTGAAGAGGGCTTCGCGTTCACGCTCGTAGGCTCCGGTGGAGGGGGTGCCGGCGAGGGTGGGCGATAGCGTTGCCGGTACGTCGGGCAGATATTTGCGCAGTATCGCGTCGTCGATCTCCTGGCCCGCCTCAAAGAGAGCCATCTGCTCGACTACATTCTTGAGCTGGCGGACATTGCCGGGCCATGCATAGTGGAGCATCGTGCGGGTAGCCTCCTCGGTTAGAGTGATCTGGGGAGTGCGGTAGCGCTCTGAGAAGTCGGCGGCGAAGCGGCGCGCCAGGGTGGTGATGTCGTTGCCGCGCTCGCGAAGCGGCGGGACGTTGATCTGCACGGTCGAAAGGCGGTAGAACAGGTCCTGACGGAATCGTCCTTCGCGCACGAGGCGCTCCAGATCTACATTCGTGGCGGCGACGATGCGCACGCTCGTCTTCTGCACGGTCGACGATCCGACCTTGATAAATTCGCCTGACTCGAGCACGCGGAGCAGGCGGGCCTGAGTGGTGAGCGGCAGCTCGGCCACTTCGTCCAGGAAGATCGTACCCCCGTCAGCCTCCTCAAAGTAGCCTTTGCGGGTGGCTATAGCGCCCGTGAAAGCCCCCTTTTCGTGGCCGAACAGCTCGGAGTCGATGGTGCCCTCGGGGATGGCGCCGCAGTTGACGGCTATATATCGCGAGTGCTTGCGCGGACTGAATTGATGTATTATCTTGGGGAAGAACTCTTTGCCGGTGCCGCTTTCGCCGGTGACCAGCACGGAGAGGTCGATGGGCGCGACGCGGACGGCACGTGTCAGCGCTTCCGTCAGTGCCGGCGCATTGCCTATGATGCCCAGTCGAGCCTTGGCTGCGGCTACTTCCTGCGGTATTTCTACAAGGTTGAGTTCCATTAGGATTGCTTGGACTTTATGTCGCGGAGCGAGTAGGTGCGCTCGCGCAGAAATGTGCCGAACTCCTCGAGCGAGCCCTTGTGTCGTGCCTGCTCCTCGACCGATATCGGGTCGCCGATGGTGACGCGGAAGGTTTTGCCTTTCTTTTTGAAGACCTCGTGGGGGTGCATGATCGAGCGCACCTGCCAGCAGACTACTCCCATGAAGTTGAAAAACCAGCTGTTGGAGCCGTGGAAGAATATCGGGATGACCGGGACGTCGAGCTGGTCGATCAGTCGGATGATGTTGGGCTGCCACTGGCGGTCCTTGAGGCGGAGCCGCCAGTTGACCTTGGCCACTGCGCCGGCCGGGAAGAAGCCCACGGGGTCGCCTTTGCGCACATTGAGGATCACCTCCTTGATGCCGCGCATCGAGACAGCCTTTTTCTTCGGGTCGTCGCTCGCCATGGCGTCGACGGCTATGAAGTTGGGCCGCATGCCGCGTATGTGGTTGAGTATCATGTTGACCATCACCTTGTATCGGGGGCGACGGCTGGCTATGAGGTCGATGAGTATGATGCCGTCGAGCGCGCCGAAGTGGTGATTGCTGACGGTGATAAACGCCCCCTCGGGCAGGTGGTTGAGCACATCCTCATTGTCGACCTTCAGCTTGATGTCGAGGTCGGTCAGCAGTCCGCGCACAAATTCCGGACCGGGATGATCCACATGGCGTGCATGCAGATCGTTGACCTTGTTGAGCCATAGGAAGTTGACGAGCCGATTGACGAGCTTCGGGTGCTTGCGTAGCTTCGGCGCCATCTGCATGATGTCGTCGGCATTCAGCACATCGCGTTTCTTGTCGTCATCGAGCGCTGCGGCGGGTTGTTCGTTAGAAATTGTATTCATACATTCGCAAAGTTACAAATCTTTTTGCTAAAAACAATCCCCCGCCGCCATGACCTGTTAAATTACGCCTCTGTCTGCTGCCGGTGAGGGCCCGCACCACCCTCGTGTCTTGGCTATTTTGACATTATAGTTGGTCGAAAGTTCCACATCGGAGTTAAAAAAGTCAAAATCACCCGTTTCACGCTGCTTTACATCTTTTATAAGGAAGTAACATTTACTACCTTTGCAGCGGTTTAATAGGTACAAACGATTCCAATTTCCGTAACCACTAAGCTAAGTAATTAAGCAATAACAACTTATATAATCAATCAAAATGAAAAAGCAACTCAGACACGGCTCTATCTCGATGATGGGCCTCGCAGCAGCGGTTTCACTGGCGTCTTGCGGCGGAAAATCAGAGCAGCAGATGCAGATGCAGCAGGGTGCTCCTGCTATCGCAGTAGAAACTGTAGGATTCGGTTCTACTGATTTCACTTCCGACTATCCCGCTACAATCAAGGGTAAGACTGACATTCAGATTCGTCCCCAGGTTTCAGGCTTTATTACAAAAGTCCATGTCGACGAAGGCGATCACGTCAGAAAGGGTCAGTTGCTTTTCACTATCGACCAGGTGCAGTTTCAGGCAGCTGTAGATCAGGCCAAAGCAGCCGTCGAGTCAGCCCGCACAGCCGTCAATACTGCAAAAATGACCGCCGATCAGAAACAGAACCTCTTCAATCAGAACATCATCAGCGAATATGAGAATCAGCTCGCCAAGAACTCACTGACCCAGGCTCAGGCTCAGCTCGCCACAGCTGAGGCAGCCCTCGTGACAGCGCGTAAGAATCTCGCCTACACCGAGGTGACCTCTCCCAGCGACGGCGTGATCGGCTCGATCCCCAGCCGTGAGGGCTCGCTCGCATCTCCCTCGATGGCCCAGCCCCTGACAACAGTCAGCGACAACAACGAAGTCTACGCCTACTTCTCACTCAATGAGAAAGATCTCCTCCGCCTGACCGACAACGGCGCCAACACCCTCTCGCAGAGCATCGCCGAGATGCCCGAAGTCGAGCTCCAGCTCGCCGATGGCACCATCTATCCCTACAAGGGCAAGATCGCTACCGTCTCGGGCGTGATCGACAATTCGACCGGTGCAGCTACCGTTCGCGCGCTCTTCCCCAACAAGAACGGCATGCTCCGCAGCGGCTCTACCGGCAAGATACTCATCCCCGGCATTCAGGATAGCGTCATCGTGATCCCACAGAAGGCTACTTTCGAGCTTCAGGACAAGAAATTCGTCTTCGTGCTCAACGACTCTAACCGCCTCGAGTCTACCCCCATCCAGGTGTCACCCGTCAGCGACGGTAAGGTCTACGTAGTGACCGGCGGCCTCAAGGGCGGCGAGGTGATCCCCGTCGAAGGCATCGGCACCAAGCTGCGCAACGGCATGGAGATTCAGCCCATGGACGCAACTGCACGTGCAGCCGCCGCTCAGGGTGCTCCCGCCGCTATGTAAGATTAAGCCACATTTTCTTCATTTCACATTCTTCAGCAGAAAAAAGCAATGAAATTAGATACATTTATTAACCGCCCGGTGCTCTCGACGGTAATCTCCATCTTTATCGTCCTGTTGGGTCTGATCGGACTGACTTCGCTCCCTATCACTCAGTTCCCCGACATCGCGCCTCCTACCATCCAGGTGTCGACCACTTATACCGGTGCTAATGCCCAGGCTGTGCTCAACTCCGTGATCGCGCCCCTTGAGGAAGCCATCAACGGTGCCGAAGGCATGGTCTACATGGAGTCAACAGCCACCAACACCGGCTCCGCCAACATCACCATCACATTCCGTCAGGGCTTCAACCCCGACATGGCTGCCGTCGACGTGCAGAACCGTGTGGCCAAGGCTACCAACCTCCTTCCCGCCGAAGTAACCCAGGTCGGCGTGCTCACCCAGAAGCGCCAGACCTCAATGCTCGTAGGTATCGCCCTCTATAGCCCCAACGACTCTTACGACGGCCTCTTCATCGACAACTATATGAAGATCAACGTCATCCCGATGCTTCAGCGTGTGTCCGGTGTGGGCGACGTCATGTCGTTCGGCGCTGACTACTCGATGCGTATATGGCTCAAGCCCGACGTGATGGCCCAGTATCACCTGATGCCGACCGATGTAGCCGCTGCCCTCTCGGAGCAGAATATCGAGGCTGCGCCCGGTGCATTCGGCGAGCAGGGCGACCAGACATTCCAGTACACCCTCAAATATCGCGGCCGTCTCGCCACTCCCGAGGAGTTTGATAATATCGTCGTGCGTGCCAACTCCGACGGCTCTGTCCTATACCTCAAGGATGTAGCCGACGTAGAGCTCGGTAAGGTGACCTACGGATTTGCCAACTCACTCAATGGCCACCCGTCATCCACCTGTATGGTGTTCCAGACAGCAGGCTCCAACGCTACCGAGATTATCAACAACTGTCTTGCTCTTGTTGATGAAATCTCGACCGACCTTCCCGAAGGTCTTGAGTTTGCTACAATCCTCAACAACAACGACTTCCTCTATGCGTCAATCCATCACGTGATCCAGACCCTCATCGAGGCCTTCATCCTGGTGTTCTTCGTGACCTACGTCTTCCTGCAGGACTTCCGCTCCACACTTATCCCCGCTATCGCCATCCCCGTGGCCCTTATCGGTACATTCTTCGGTATGAGCGCCATCGGATTCTCGATCAACCTTATCACCCTCTCGGCACTCGTGCTTGCCATCGCGATCGTGGTCGACGATGCCATTGTGGTCGTCGAGGCTGTCCATGCCAAGCTTGACGCCGGCTACAAGAGCGCGCGCAAAGCATCTATCGACGCCATGAGCGAGATCGGCTCAGCCATCATATCGATCACGCTTGTCATGATGCTCGTGTTCATCCCCGTGTCATTCATGCCAGGCACTTCCGGTATCTTCTATCAGCAGTTCGGTCTGACCATGGCCATCGCGATCGGTATCTCCGCTCTGAACGCGCTTACCCTTTCGCCCGCGCTATGCGCCGTCTTCCTGAAGCCTCACAATGACGACCGCTCCCTGAAGGAACGCATGGGCGTCGCCTACTCCGAGGCAGCCCGTACCATGAAAGGCCGCTTCCAGCTCCCCGCTTTCGTGACATTCATCTTCCTTGTTGCGACAATCGTATTCATGATCCTTGGATGGTACAACCTGCATAACACCCTCCACTTCGTAATCGCAGTCATTTCAGCCATCATCGCCGTTATCGGCATCTTCGGAAAACGCTTCCAGCGGGCATTCGAGAAATCTTACGAAAAACTTCTCGGCGGATACCGCAAGGGAGTCAAATTCTTCGGCAACCATAAGATCGTATCCTTCCTGCTCGTGATTGTCAGCGGATTCGTGCTCGTCTTCCTGATGCAGCGTACACCCTCGACCATGGTGCCCGACGAAGACACCGGCGTGCTGTTCGCCATGATCGACATGCCTCCCGGTACATCACAGGAGCGCACCGACGAGGAGCTGACCAAGCTCGGAGCTGCTATTCAGCAGATCCCCGGCGTCAAGTACACCCAGAAGATTCTCGGCTATAGCTTCATTGCCGGCCAGGGTGCTACCTACGGTACATTCATCATCAAGCTCGATCCCTGGGAAGACCGTACAGCCGAGGACGAATCCTCAAAGGCTATCGTGCGCAAGATCTTCGGCATCGGCGCGCAGGTAGTCAAGGACGGTCGCGTGGTGGCATTCGCTCCTCCGATGATCTCCGGCTACTCCGTGACCAACGGTTTCGAGCTCAAGATGCAGGATAAGACCGGCGGCGACATCAATACCTTCTTCGGCGTCGTCCAGGGATTCCTCGCCAAGCTCAATGAGCAGCCCGAAATCATGTCGGCATATTCGACCTTCAACCCCACCTTCCCTCAGTATATGATCGACATCGACGCCGCCAAGTGTATGCAGGCCGGCATCAGCCCCAAGACAATCCTCACCACACTCCAGGGCTACTACGGCGGTATGTATGTCTCCAACTTCAACCGCTTCGGTAAGATCTACCGCGTCATGATGCAGGCTACCCCCGAGTCACGCGTCTCTCCCGAGACTCTCGCATCGATCAAGGTGCGCAATGGCTCCGAGATGGCTTCGCTCGAGAACTTTGTCACCATGACCCGCGTCTACGGTCCTGACCTTCTCAACCGCTTCAACATGTTCCAGTCGATCTCCGTGACCGGTCAGCCCAACCCCGGCTTCACCTCGGGCGACGCTCTCGCCGCCGTGAAACGCGTGGCAGCCGAGACCCTCCCTCAGGGATATGGCTACGACTATGCAGGTATGACCCGTGAGGAAGCCAACAGCTCCGGTGGTTCCACAGGCATCATCTTCGGCCTCTGCCTCCTCTTCGTCTACCTCCTCCTCTCAGCTCAGTATGAGAGCTATGTGCTCCCCTGGGCTGTTATCCTCTCGATCCCCTTCGGTCTGATGGGTACATTCATCTTCGCCAACATCTTCGATATCGCCAACAGTATCTACCTGCAGATCGCGCTCATCATGCTTATCGGTCTTCTCGCTAAGAATGCCATCCTTATCGTAGAGTTCGCGCTCGAACGCCGCCATACAGGCATGTCCATCTTCAATGCCGCCGTAGCCGGTGCAACCGACCGTCTCCGCCCGATTTTGATGACATCGCTTGCGCTGATCATCGGTCTGCTCCCCATGATGTTCTCCACAGGTGTAGGAGCCAATGGTAACCGTGCACTCGGTGCCGGCTCGATCGGCGGTATGCTTATCGGTATGATCTGCCAGATCTTCATCGTGCCCGCCCTCTTCATCGTCTTCGAGATCATTCAGGAGAAATTCTCTCCCATCAAGTTCAGCGATACCGACAATTCAGGCATCGAAAGCGAGATCGAACAGTATTCGGCCAACTAATCAATACACATTATTATATATAGCAATAATGAAACAAGCAAAACTACAGCTCCTCGTGGTGTCGGCACTCATGGTGTCGACACTCACCGGATGCAATATCTATAAGAAATTTCAGATGCCTGCCGACACGGCCCTCCGCCAGGAGTATGTCGACGCACGTGCAGCTCAGCTTGATCCCACCGAGCTCGGCAATCTCCCCTGGGAGCAAGTCTTCACCGATCCGATGCTTGCTGACCTCATCAATCAGGCACTCGAGGCCAACACCAACCTCGAGAATGCCCGCATCAACGTTGAGATAGCCCACGCCGGCCTCCGCGGTGCCCGCCTGTCTTATCTCCCCTCATTCGCTATCGCCGCCCAGGGGGGTGCCTCATCCTATGCCAACGGCTCGCTCGGCAACTGGAACTACACCATCCCCTTGACAGCCTCTTGGGAGATCGACGCCTTCGGCAAGCTCCTCAATGCCAAGCGTAATGCCGAGGCCACTCAGGCTCAGGCCGAAGCCTATGCGCAGGCTGTCCGCTCTCAGATTATCGGCGGCGTGGCCAATTGCTACTACTCTATCTCAGCCCTCTCACGCCAGCTCGAGCTCAACCGCTCCACTGCCGAGATCTGGCGCGATAATGTCGAGACAATGCGCCGCTACAAGGAGGCCGGCCGCACCAATGAGGCTGCCGTCATGCAGGCCGATGCCAACTATCGCTCGATACTCGCATCTATCACCGACCTCGAAAGCGCCCTCCACGAGGCTAATCTCTCGATGTCGCTCCTGCTCAACGTCAAGCCTCAGTCATGGGCCGTCAATGCCTCAGCACTGACCATCCCCGCCGAGCTCAGCAATGGTGTCCCCATGGCCCAGCTCGCGGCCCGTCCCGATGTCCGCGCCGCCGAGGCTGCCGTGGCCGTAGCCTACTATGCTACAAATCAGGCTCGTGCTGCCTTCTATCCCGGCCTGACCATTACCGCCAACTATGGCTTCACCAACCTTGCCGGATCTATCGTCCGTAATCCAGGTGAGTGGTTTGCCAACCTTGCCGGCTCGCTCGTAGCGCCCCTCTTCTCGCGTGGCCAGAACATCGCCCGCCTCGAAGCCGCCAAGCTCCAGCAGCAGCAGGCCATGAACAACTTCGAGTATTCTCTCCTGTCGGCTTCAGCTGAAGTCTCAGGCGCGCTGACCACCTATGACCGCGCCAACGCCAAGGCAGAGCATCTCGCCGTTCAGGTCGACGACCTCGTCAAAGCATCCAAATACACAGCCGAGCTCTTTAAGACAGCCGATGCCACATATCTCGAGGTGCTGACCGCACAGTCGAGTCTCCTCGGCGCCCAGATGTCGCAGATCTCTTGCGAGCTCGCACGCTCCCAGGCCATCATCAACCTCTACCAGTCACTCGGCGGAGGCCGCTGATAGACAGCTCACACAGTTAGCCATTCTCCTCTCTCACCTTTTTCTTACTATTTGAAGTTTACCTTATTTCTACCATCATGATTTCTCCACTTGCACATATCGCGCCCGGAGCCAGGATCGGCAGCGGCGTGACCATCCATCCCTTCGCATTCATCGACGACAACACCGTCATCGGCGACAACTGCGTCATCATGCCCTACGCAAGCGTAATGGCCGGAACGACAGTCGGCGAGGGCTCTACCATCTATAATGGCGCCATCGTCGGAGCCGCCCCCCAGGATTTCCGCTGGAAGCCCGGTCAGCCCAGCCACTGCACCATCGGCGCCCGCTGCGTTATCCGCGAGAATGTCATCATCAACCGCGGATTTGCTACCCCCGAGGGCACATCTATCGGCGACGAGACCTTCATCATGGCCACAGCCCATATCGGCCACGACTGCCACCTGCAGGGGCGCACAGTCGTGGGCAATGGCGTCACCATGGCCGGCAATATCGAGATCGGTGCCTGCACGATCCTTTCAAGCAACTCTGTAGTCCACGAAGGGTCTCGCATCGGAGAGTGGGTACTCATCAAGGGAGGCTGCCGCATCTCAGGCAATGTCCCTCCCTATGTCATCATCGCCCACAACCCCGCCTCCTACTATGGCATCAACGCCAGCATAATGCGCAAATCCGACTTCACCGACGAGCGCATCGACGACATCGCCAAAGCATACCGCCACATCTACCAGTCGGGCACATCGGTATTCAACGCCCTCCAGCGTATCGAGGCTGATATCGACCCCTCCGACGAGCGCGACAAGATCCTCAGCTTCATCCGCGATAATAAGCTCCGCATCGTAGCCGTTCCAATCGACCTCGAATAAGACCCACAGGGGCGCCCTCCACGGCGCCCCTTTTTTTATTTTCGGGGCGAGCGAGCCATGCGCGGAGCGTATGGCCTACTGATTTGATAGGGTGACTATTGATGAGCGCCCGGAGGGCGTATCATTGTGGCAAACCCCAGGCGTGCGTCAGCGCCTGGGGGTAGGGGCAGTGCTCTCTTCCAGAGCGTCGGAGACGCGATGTTGTGGTGATACCCTTTCGGGCTTTTTTAGCGTCGTCTTCAGAGCAAGTGCGAGGCATGCGCGGAGCGTATGGCGGCAGAGTATCGTGGCGGTTGAGACGCAGTCGAAACCCCACGATCGTGTATTCTGCTTTCCGCCGCGCGCGCAGAGCGTGTGCGAACAATAATCTGCTACACAGATGTCAAGCCCGGACTGCCATACCCGGCCCGGGGCGTCCCGACGAGGACGCCGATTAACTCCACCCTGAGCCTTACGTTTTGCTGCCGACTGGTATTTAATTAATATAAATTAACATATTTCATCCGATCTCCAATCAATTTATCTTTAAAAACTCTGCTGATTATTAAAAAATAATTAATTATATTTGCACGCGATACCATGTAACTATTCTATTTTTGAGAGCTATATATCATCTTCTGATACCATACAAACCAATTTAATAAACCATTTATGAAAAAATCATTACTCTTCTCTGCCGCTGCGCTCATGCTCGCCGGCACGATGACTGCTCAGACATTTACTGCTGAGACAGTCTGGAGCTACGATGTCAATGGCGGCACGGCCAATCCCGTCCCCGGTCTCGATGCCGGTTGGTCCGGTTGGAATGCTGACAATGCTGCAACCCAAGCTGCCACAGCCACCTGCTCACGTTTCGGCGTAGGCTACAATGGCAAATTCCTCACTACTGACCACAAGAAAAACGCTATCGTCGCTATCGATAAGGACGGCGTTACTACATTCAAGGAACTCCCCGCCCGTACTGCCGACCACTGGAATGGTACTGCAGTTACCACCGACGATGCCGGCAACGTAATCTTCAACTACAACTTCACCAACGCTACCGGTTCTGCTCAGGAATGGGGCGTCATCACCACGGAGGGTACAATATACAACCTCACCTGCGCAAGCTCCCTCGCTAATCAGGGCGCTACCGGTCGTGTCGACATCATGGGTCATGTTGTAGGCGACGTTACCAGCGCTGAAGGCGGTATCGGCTACGTCGTTTCTCAGAACGCCGGCGCCGTTATCAAAATGACATTCACAGGTGACGGCACAAAGCCCGTTGACCTCAACTGCGTTAAGGCTTACGATTATCCCCTCGCTGCAGTTACAGCTATGGGCACTAACGCACAGCTCACATCTGTATGCCCCCGCTTCACTACCGTTGCAGCTATCAACGCTGCTGAAGGCCCCGCATTCATCCTTCCCTTAGGTATGCTGGGCAATAGCGTTGAAAATTGCCCCTCTGTCGAGGAAGGCTGGGTAGGTAAATTCATCCCCGGTTGGAATCCCGGTGCTCCCGCTATGGGCAACCGCTGGTATATGGGTATCGCCTACTTCGAGCTCGGCGGTAAGAGCTACATCGTTCGTAACTATATCACCCCTGAGTTCTCAGCAGCTCACATGGACGGTGAGACAGAAATCTTCTCTAAGTGGAAAGGCACCATGAACTTCGCTGTTTATGAGTACAACGCTGCTGACAACACCGCTAAAATAGCAGGTACATGGCAGGGCTCTGAGTACTCTAACGGCAACGGTATGGGTACTCTCACCGCTGAGGTAGTCGACGACAAGACTGTCAATATCTACACCTATGCTTCTACCGGCACAGCTGAAGCTGCTACCGGCACTGTAGCAGGCGTTTACTGCGCTATGGTTAAGATGACTCTCGGCGAGGCTGCTGCTCTCGAAGGCGAAGGCACTGAGGCAAGCCCCTACCAGATCACCAAGCCTGCCGACGTAGAAGCTATGAAGGATCTCGTATCTGCTGACAAAGCTACCTACTTCAAGCTGATGAACGATATCGATATGACCGGTATCAACCACATCCCGACCGTAGGCAGCAAGAACGTAGATTTCGGCAAGACCATCTACTTCGACGGTAACAACCACGTGATCTCCAACCTCACCTCAGTAGCCGAAAACGAAGAGTTCTACTACGCTTCACTCTTCGGCGTATTCCAGGGCGAAGTGAA